>NZ_JBWKCJ010000017.1:0-167283 GCF_056436545.1 Streptomyces sp. NPDC043738
GGGTTGTGGGACGCGGCTGGTGCCGCCCGAAGAAGCCCTTGTGGTGGGGAGGAAAAGAAGGTGTTTCCCCGGCGCCGGGGGGCCGGCGCGGATCCCCCCGCCCCCACAGCCCTCACCCGCCCCGTGCGTCCCGCCTTCCGGCCCGTTCCGCTCGTGGCGTCCCGTACCGACCGGGCCGGGCGGCCCGCGCGGTCAGTCCCTGCCGAGCAGCGAGGCGAAGACCTGCGCCAGCGCCGCCTCGGGGTCGGCCACCCGGCCCTCCGCCCGCCACGCCACGAAGCCGTCGGGGCGCACCAGCACCGCGCCCTCGGGCGTCGTGCCGTGCTTCTCGGCCCAGTCGACGCCCTCCTCCGGGGCCAGGTCGTCGTCCGGCTCGGTGCCGATCAGATAGCAGTCCAGCGCTACGGCGAAGCGCTGGACGGCGCCCTTGGCCGCGGTGCGCCACATGTCGCCGTCGGAGCCGGACAGCAGCACGAACGACTTCTCGTAGAGGTCCAGGGTCGAGCGGCGCTCGCCGCCGGCGTGCAGCCACATGTGCGGGGCGCGGGTGCCCGGCTCGCTGGTCAGCCGCAGCTGCTCGGGAACCACCGGGAGCTCGGGGTCGGCGCCGACGACCGCGCCCTCGGGATAGCAGTAGCCGAGGGCGACGGTGAGCACGCCGCGCTGCCGGCCACCGCCCGCCCCCGGTGCCGGGACGTACCCGGGGTGGCTGTGCTCGGCGGACCGGGCCGAGGCGCGCGCGCTCGTCTCTCGCGCCACCGGCCGGCGCTCCGCCTCGTACGTCGCCAGCAGCCCGGGGCCGGCCGAGCCGTTCAGGACGGCCGCGAGCTTCCAGGCGAGGTTGTGGGCGTCCTGGATGCCGGTGTTGGAGCCGAACGCCCCGGTGGGGGACATCTCGTGGGCCGAGTCGCCGGCGAGGAAGACCCGGCCGACCGCATAGCGTTCGGCGACCCGCTCGGCGGCGTGCCAGGGAGCCTTGCCGGTGATCTCCACGTCCAGGTCCAGGGCGCCGGTCGCCCGGCGGATGTGGTCGATGCACCGCTCGTCGGTGAAGTCCTCCAGGGTCTCGCCCTGGTCGGGGTGCCAGGGGGCGTGGAAGACCCACTCCGCCCGGTTGTCCACCGGCAGCAGCGCCCCGTCCGCCTCGGGGTTGGTCAGGTAGCAGGCGATGAAGTGCCGGTCGCCCACCACATCCGCCAGGGCCGGGGCGCGGAAGGTGATGCTCACGTTGTGGAACAGGTCGCCGGGGCCCGTCCGGCCGATGCCCAGCCGCTCGCGGACCGGGCTGCGCGGGCCGTCGGCCGCGATCAGGTAGTCCGCCCGCACGGTGCTTGGCTCACCGGTCTCCCGGTCCCGCAGGACCGCGGTCACCCCCTGCGCGTCCTGCTCGAAGGAGACCAGCTCGGTGCCGAACCGCAGCTGTCCGCCCTGCTCGCGGGCGCGGCGCACCAGTACGGGTTCGAGGTCGTTCTGGCTGCACAGACACCAGGCGGACGGACTGATCCGGGCCAGGCCGCCGCCCGGGTCGATCTCCTTGAACAGCCACTCCTGTTCGTCGCCGGTGAGCGAAGGGGCCTGCAGGATGCCGTGGTTGGCGGCCAGGACCGACGCGGCCTCCCGGATCGGCCGCTCCGCTCCGGCGACCCGGTACAGCTCCATCGTGCGGACGTTGTTCCCCCGCCCGCGCGGGTGGCGGGAGGTGTCCGCGTGCTTCTCGACCAGTAGATGCCGCACACCCAGCCGTCCCAGGAACAACGACGCGGACAGGCCCACCAGGGACCCGCCCACGATGAGTACCGGGACCCGGTCTTCAACGGTGGGGTTCATTCGTGCTCCAGCTCCATGGGCGCATTGAGGGCAGATGGAGCACGAATGCCCCGATATGGCCGTTTTCGATCACGATTCACCTGCATGGCTCACAGATCTCGCGCCACCGGACGGTCCCCGCCACGATCGAATCCGGGACGCCCCGGGACACCCGGGCAGCCGCCCACCATCCGGCTCAGTCATCCGGATCGCACCGGAACTGACGACGCACCACAGGGGCCGTCGGGCCCCGAAGGAGATGCGTAGACGATGACCACGCTGTCGGAACGAATATCCCAGTCCGCCTTCGACGGCTCCCGCCTCCGGGTCGTGCTGCTGCTGGACCTCCACGACGGAGCCCAGCAGCGCTTCCTGGAAGCCTACGAGCACCTGCGCAACCAGGTCGCGTCGGTCCCCGGTCACATGACCGACCAGCTGTGCCAGTCCATCGAGAACCCCTCGCAGTGGCTGATCACCAGTGAGTGGGAGAGCGCGGCGCCATTCCTCACCTGGGTCAACAGCGAGGAACACGTCAAGATGGTCCAGCCGCTGCACAGCTGCGTCCGCGACACCCGCTCGCTGCGCTTCAGCGTCCTGCGCGAGACCTCCAACATCGCCACGCTCGCCCCCGAGCCCCCCAAGGGCCGGCTGCAGGCCAACCCCCGCGTCGGCGACGGAGTGGTCCGGCACGCCCTGACCTTCACCGTCAAGCCCGGCAGCGAGGACAAGGTCGCCGAGATCCTCGCCGGCTACACCTCCCCGGAGGCCCGGGTCGACGACACCACCCGACTGCGCCGCACCTCCCTGTTCATGCACGGCAACCGCGTCGTACGAGCCGTCGAGGTGCAGGGCGACCTCGTCGCGGCGCTGCGCCACGTCTCCCGGCAGCCCGAGGTCCGGGCCGTCGAGGAGGCCATCAACCCGTACCTGGAACAGGACCGCGACCTCAGCGACCCCAACTCCGCCCGGGTGTTCTTCACCCGCGCCGCACTGCCCGCCGTGCACCACGTCGCGGCACACGGCAGCCGGCCCGAGGACGTACGGCGCCATGCGCTGCTCTACCCCGCCAAGGAGGGGTGCGGCATGGTGCTGGCCAGGATGCTGGCCCGCCAGGACGAACTGGCCGCCGACGACGAGGCCTGCCCGATCGCCGGCAGCACCATCTTCCAGCGCGACGACATCGTCGTCCGGCTGATCGACCTGCGGATCCCCATCGACAGCGACCCCGTGCTGTCGCTCGGCGTGCGCGGCCCCCGCAAGATCGCCGTGCTGCGGCGCCTCCTCGACAACGAGGCGGCCGGCGCCCTGTCCGACGACCGTGAGCTCGCACGCTTCCTGACGCGCTCGGACATGGCCCTGATCACCGATCGCCGGGCCCCGGACGCCTGACCGCAGCCGCCCGCGGCAGATCCCACCCCACCCAACCGACGGCCTCACGCCCCCTGGAGGAATCAGCCATGACCACGGACCGCCCACGCATCGTGGACCTCAGCGAGACCAAGCCCAACCGCCGGCGCGGAGGTGATCTGCGCGCCATGCTGACACCCAGCGCGGTGGGCGCCACGAGCGGCTTCATGGGCATGGCACTCGTCCAGCCCGGCGAGCGCATCGGCGAGCACTACCACCCGTACTCCGAGGAGTTCGTGTACGTCGTCCAGGGCGCCCTCGAAGTGGACCTGGACGGCGAGACCCACTCGCTGCGCCCGGACCAGGGCCTGCTGATTCCCCCCTACATGCGGCACCGGTTCCGCAACGTGGGCGACGTCGAGGCCCGGATGGTCTTCCACCTCGGCCCGCTGGCACCGCGCCCCGAGCTCGGCCACGTCGACACCGAAGGCGCGGAGGACAGCACGCCGGCCGTGCCACCCGAACGAACGGAGCCGGTGTCATGACCCGCCGTGTGGCGGTCACCGGCGTCGGCATCGTCGCCCCGGGCGGCGTGGGCGTACCCGCCTTCTGGGACCTGCTGTCCGCCGGGCGTACGGCGACCCGCGGCATCACCCTCTTCGACCCGGAGGGCTTCCGCTCGCGCATCGCCGCCGAGTGCGACTTCGATCCCGAGGCCCACGGGCTGAGCGCGGATCAGATCGCCCGCTCGGACCGGTACATCCAGTTCGCGAGGGTCGCCGCCGCCGAGGCGCTGCGCGACGCCGGCCTGGACACCGAGAAGGAGGACCCCTGGCGCATCGGGGTGTCCCTGGGCACCGCGGTCGGCGGCACCACGCGCCTGGAGCACGACTATGTCGCCGTCAGCGAGCACGGGCAGCGGTGGGACGTTGACCACCGGCCGGCCGGCCGCTATCTGGAGCGGGCGTTCTCGCCCAGTTCGCTCGCCTCCGAAGTGGCCGAACAGGTCGGTGCGCACGGCCCGGTGCAGACCGTCTCCACGGGCTGCACCTCCGGCCTCGACGCCATCGGGTACGCCTTCCACTCCATCGAGGAGGGCCGGGTCGACGTGTGCATCGCCGGCGCGTCGGACTCCCCGATCTCCCCGATCACCGTGGCCTGCTTCGACGCGATCAAGGCGACCTCCGCCAACAACGACGACCCCGCCCACGCCTCACGGCCGTTCGACGCCCACCGCGACGGATTCGTCATGGGGGAGGGCGGCGCCGTACTCGTCCTGGAGGAGCTGGAACACGCCCGCGCCCGCGGTGCGACGGTCCACTGCGAGATACGCGGCTACGCCACCTTCGGCAACGCGTACCACATGACCGGCCTCACCCAGGAGGGCCTGGAGATGGCCGAGGCCATCAACCGCGCGCTCGGCCACGCCAGGATCGACGCCACCCAGGTCGACTACGTCAACGCACACGGCTCCGGCACCCAGCAGAACGACCGGCACGAGACCGCCGCGGTCAAGCGGTCGCTGGGCAAGCACGCCTACCAGGTGCCGATGAGCTCCATCAAATCCATGGTGGGGCACTCGCTCGGCGCGATCGGCGCCATCGAGATCGTCGCCTGTGTGCTGGCACTGACCCACCAGGTCGTGCCGCCGACGGCCAACTACGAGACCCCGGACCCGGAGTGCGACCTCGACTACGTGCCCCGGACGGCACGGGAGCTGCCGCTGCGTTCGGTGCTCTCGGTCGGCAGCGGCTTCGGTGGATTCCAGTCAGCGGTCGTACTGACCCGACAGGGCGGGAGGGCACGATGAGCTCCCCTAAGGAACGACGCTCCGTCGTCACCGGCATCGGCGTCATCGCCCCCAACGGGGTGAGCACCGAGGCCTTCTGGAAAGCGACCAGGGAGGGCATCAGCGTCCTGGACCGGGTGACCCGCGAAGGGTGCGAGCACCTGCCGCTCAAGGTCGCCGGTGAGGTCCGCGGCTTCGACCCGGCGGATCTGATCGAGGAGCGCTACCTCGTCCAGACCGACCGGTTCACGCACTTCGCCATGGCGGCGGCCAACCTCGCGCTGGACGACGCCCACCTCGGCCGCGCCGACTACAACCACTCGCCGTTCGCGGTGGGCGTCGTCACGGCCGCCGGGTCGGGCGGCGGCGAGTTCGGCCAACGGGAGCTGCAACGGCTCTGGGGCCAGGGCTCCCGGCACGTCGGCCCGTACCAGTCCATCGCCTGGTTCTACGCGGCCAGCACCGGACAGATCTCCATCCGCGGCGGCTTCAAGGGACCCTGCGGAGTCGTGGCCAGCGACGAGGCGGGCGGCCTGGACGCCCTGGCGCACGCCTGCCGCACCATCCGGCGCGGCACCGACGCCGTCGTCGTGGGCGCCGCCGAGGCGCCGCTGGCCCCCTACTCGGTCGTCTGCCAGCTCGGCTACGACGATCTGAGCAGGCTCGACGACCCCGACCGCGCCTACCGCCCGTTCACCGACGGTGCCTGCGGATTCGTGCCCGCCGAGGGCGGCGCGATGCTGGTCATCGAGGAGGCGGCGGCCGCCGGGAAGCGCGGGGCGACCGTCCGGGCCGTGCTCTCCGGGCACGCCGCGACCTTCACCGGGGCCTCGCGGTGGGAGGAGTCCCGCGACGGGCTCGCCCACGCGATCCGCGGCGCGCTGGAGGACGCGCGGTGCGCTCCGGAGGAGATCGACGTGGTGTTCGCGGATGCGCTCGGCGTCCCGTCGGCCGACCGCGCCGAGGCGCTGGCCCTGGCGGACGCCCTGGGCCGGCGCACCGCCCGGATCCCGGTGACCGCGCCCAAGACCGGCACCGGGCGGGCGTACTGCGGTGCCCCCGTCCTGGACATCGCGGCCGCGGTGCTCGCCATGGAGAACGGCGTGGTGCCGCCCACGCCCAACGTCGTCGACGTATGCCACGACCTCGACGTGGTGATCGGCCGGGCCCGGCCCGCCGAGCTGCGGACGGCGCTGGTGCTGAGCCGGGGGCTGATGGGGTCGAACGCGGCGATGGTGCTGCGGCACGCCCCCACGTCCCCCTCGTGAGAAGGAGAACCCCACATGACCGCTCAACTGACCCTCGACGAGCTGGCGTCGCTGATGAAGTCGGCCGCCGGCCTCACCGTCGACCCGAAGGACCTGGCCAACCGCGCCGATCTGTCCTTCGCCGAGTTCGGCCTCGACTCGCTCGGCCTCCTCGGCATCGTGGGCGAACTGGAGAACCGGCACGGCCGGCCGATGCCGACCGACGCGGAGCGCTGCAAGACGCCGCGCGACTTCCTCGCCCTCGTCAACACCGACCACGCCACCGCCGACAAGGACAAAGTGCCTACGACAGGAGCCTGACATGCCCGGCCACACCGAGAACGACATCACCATCGCCGCGCCCCTCGACCTCGTCTGGGACATCACCAACGACATCGAGAACTGGCCGCAGCTGTTCAGCGAGTACGCCTCGGTCGAGGTGCTGTCCCGGGAGGGCGACAAGACCACCTTCCGGCTGACGATGCACCCGGACGACAACGGCACCGTCTGGAGCTGGGTCTCCGAACGGGTCATGGACCGCAGGGCCCGCACCGTCCGCGCCCGCCGCGTGGAGACCGGCCCCTTCGAGCACATGGACATCCACTGGAAGTACTCCGAGATCCCGGGCGGCACCTCGATGCACTGGACCCAGGACTTCGCGATGAAGCCGCAGGCCCCGGTCGACGACAAGGGGATGACCGAGCTGATCAACCGCAACTCGCGGATCCAGCTGGAACTCATCCGGGACAAGATCGAACAGCGGGACCGCGAGCTGCGTTCCGCCGCCGTCAACTGACCGCCCACCGGGCCGCGTCCGGACCGCCCCCCGGCGGCAAAGAAGGGATCTCCCCGATGCATCACGCTCTGATCGTCGCTCGCATGGCACCCGGTTCGGCTCCGGACATCGCCGAGGTCTTCAAGACCTCCGACCGCACGGAGCTGCCCCACCTGGTCGGCGTCTCGCGGCGGACCCTCTTCCAGTTCGGTGACGTGTATCTGCACCTCATCGAATCCGACCGGCCGCCCGGCCCGGAGATCGTCAAGGTCACCGAGCACCCCGAGTTCCGCGCGGTGAGCGACAAGCTGTCCGCCTATGTCAGCGCGTACGACCCGGAGACCTGGCGCAGCCCCAAGGACGCGATGGCCCACGAGTTCTATCGCTGGGAGCGCGACGGCTGCGGCTGACGCGCGGGCGGAGCCGGGGCGATCCCCCGGTGCACGCATCCGCCCGGGAACGGGCCGGGCCGCCCGGCGAGGAGGCTTCTCCTCGCCGGGCGGCCTGCCGTTCACGGGCACGTTCGCCTCACGCCGGGACGGTGCACTCGAAGGCGTGCAGATAGGGGTTGACGGGCGTGATGTCGCCGACCTTCAGGCCGGCCGCCGACATCCGGCCGACCAAGCTCTCCTTGGTGTGCTTGGCACCGCCGACGTTCAGGAGCAGCAGCAGGTCCATGGCGGTGGTGAACTTCATCGAGGGGCTGTCGTCGACCAGATTCTCGATGATCACCACTCGGGCGCCGGGGCGGGCGGTGTCGACGACGTTGCGCAGCGTCCGGCGGGTGCTCTCGTCGTCCCACTCCAGGATGTTCTTGATGATGTAGACATCGGCCTGCACGGGGATGTCGTCGCGGCAGTCGCCGGGCACGATCCGTACCCGCGGGGCGAGCGCGCCGCCCTCGCGGAGCCGGGGGTCCGGGTTCGCCACCACCGTGGGCAGATCGAGCAGCGTGCCCTGCATCGCGGGGTACTTCTCCAGCAGACTGGCCAGCACATGTCCCTGGCCGCCGCCGATGTCCGCCACCGACGACGCCCCGGACAGGTCGAGCAGCGCGGCGAGGTCCTCGGCCGACTGCTTGCTGGAGGTGGTCATGGCCCGGTCGAAGACGTCGGCGGAGTCCGGCGCGTCCTCATGGAGGTAGCTGAAGAAGTCCTTGCCGTACAGGCCGTCGAAGACGTCGCGGCCCGAGCGCACCGCCTCGTCGAGCCGGGGCCAGGCGTCCCAGGTCCAGGGCTCGGTGCACCACAGGGAGATGTAGCGCAGGCTGTTGGGGGCGTCCTCGCGCAGCAGCCGGGACATCTCGGTGTGGGCGTACTTCCCGTCCGCGGTCTCCTCGAAGATCCCGTAGCAGGACAGCGTGCGCAGCAGCCGCTCCAGCGGCCGCGGCTCGGCCCGCACCGCGGTGGCCAGCTCCTGCGCCGTGGCGGGCTGCTCGCCGAGGGCATCGGCGACGCCGAGCTTGGCCGCGGCCCGTACGGCCGCCGCGCACGCCGCTCCGAAGACCAGCTCGCGCAGCCGCATGGCCGGCTGGGGGGTGGGACTTACGGTGGTCATTCCGCCTCGATTCTCCCGTGTGAAGTCAGCACAGACGGGCCGGCTCCGAGGTCCGGCACTTGTTGCCGTGGAACTCGTTGCCCCGGCCTTCGGTGTCCCGGTTGGCCAGGTCCACCGGCTTGTTGCCCAGCACCACGTTGTCCCCGATGAAATTGCGCTCGTTGAGGGCCTTGACGAAGCTGTGGAAGAGCACGACGCCGCCGGAGAGCGGGGACTTGCCGGCGTTGTCCCGGATGAGGTTGTGGACCACCCGCGCCTCCTCGGTGCCGGTGAGGACGACGCCGGAGCCCTGGAGGAACGGCAGGCGGGGGTTGGCGGGGCAGTACTTGTTGTTCTTGGTGATCTCGTTGTTGCGTACGGTCAGGGCACCCGCCCTGGGGCGCGACTCGTCGCCGACGATGAACGCTCCGCCGCAGTTCCCGGTCATGGTGTTGTGACTGACCGTCAGATTCCTGACGCGCCGGATCGTGACACCGATCCGGTTGTCCGTCATGAGGTTCTGGGAGATGGCCGTGCCCCGGGTGTCGGTGGCCCCGCCCTCCTCCTTGACCGTGTTCGCGACGAAGATGCCGGAGTCGCCGTTGCCGACGACCTGGTTGTCCCTGATCAGGCTGGCGGTGGACTTCTCCGCGGCGATGCCCCACACGTGGTTCTTCCGCGAGGTCACATCGGTGACGGTCAGCCGCTCGGTGCCGGAGGCCCAGATGCCGTTCCGCTTGAAGTCGGCGACGGTCAGCGAACGGATGTGGACGTCCTGGAGCGGGTGGCCCTTGCTGCCGATGACGCAGATGCCGTTGCCCTCCTGCCCGCAGGCGTTCTCCGCGCGCTTCCCGGTCGGCTTGATCACCGTTTTCGCGCCCGCTCCGACGAGGCGCAGCCGGGACTTGTTGATCAGTACGCTCTCCTGGTAGACCCCGGGCTTGATGACGACGGTGTCACCCGGCCGTGCCCTGTCCACCGCCCGCTGGATCGAATCGCCCGGGCGGACCACATGCCGCCCGCCGTCGCAGGGGGCGGCCGCGCCCAGTCCGCCGGCCATCACCGCCGCGACGCAGCCCATGTATTTCATCTGTCGAAGCGCCATGAGGCGAAGCTATGGGCGATCACCACCGCTCGCCACATGTGGTAACCCGATGGCCACGGTGCGTGCGCCCGCCGGCTTTCGACGCGCTGTCAACTCCGCTGCCCGGCCGCCCGCGCGCCCGCCCGTCAGGGCCGGTCAGGGCGCCTGCGGGAGTGCTCGCCGCCGTCCTCGGCCGTACCGGGGCACGGAAGGCAATCGGCCGTCCCTGAATCAGCTGACCGGGTAGTGGACGGCCCGTCGGCCCCACCCTCCCGCGGCTCACCGGATCCGGCGTCCGACGGCGCGTCAGCCGGCCCGTCCGGCCACACCTCGGTGAGGAACGCCGCGAGGCTGGTCGGCAGGAACCACGGTCGGACGCGGAAGACGGTCATGGCAGTCCAACGCGCGGGGCCTGCCTGACGACACTTCGCTGGGGCTTGATCACCCGTTCGCTGCGCTTTGCTGGCTTCCCACGTTGTCGGCTGTCCCACCGTGGTGTTTTTCGCCGTTGCGCCTGCGGCGGGCGGTTGTTTGTCGGGTGCGGTGACAGCCCTACGGACTTCGTCCTACGGTCTGTCCCCTCCCGTGGGTGGGTGGAAGACGGGCCGGAGGGGGCGAGCCCCGCCCGTCGACTACCGGCACACGAATGCTGACGTCCAGTCCCACCGGTCTCTCTCCCCCTCCCACGGGAGGGGGCGGACCGCAGGACGGAGTCCGGAGGGGCGCACCCGCTGCCGAAAACGCCCCGCGCAGCGGCACCCAGCCCGCCGCAGGCGAACCCAGCGAAACCCCCACGGCGGGAAAGCCGACAACGTGGGCCGCAGCAAAGCGCAGCGAAAGGGCCGCAGGCGAACCAAGTGAAACCCCCACGGCGGGACAGCCGACAACGTGGGAAGCCAGCCAAGCGCAGCGGACGGGATAGAATTCCGCCGGTCAGCCCGAACGCGGAGGTCATGCGTGGTACCGAAGCGCAAGGGGCCGCCGCCCTGGCGGGCGGTCCGGTCACGGAACTGCATACCCACGCGCTCCGGGCCCGGTGCCACACCCCCGTGCCGGGGCCGTGCGCCGGGGCGCGGGCCGCTCCGCACGGCCCGCGGGCACGCCCGTAGTTGCCCGGAGCGCCTCGCCCACCGCTACTCCTCGCCGCGCCGCGGGGTCCGCCGGGCCCGCGCCACCGCGGTCCGCCCCGGAACCCGGCTCGCCCGGCTGCCCGGCACGGTGCTCGTGCACCGGCCGCCCCGGGACAGCCTCTGGCGCCGGGCACTGCTCTGCGTCGTCGTCACGAATCTGGTGCTGGTCTTCCTGGTGCTCGTCGTCTACCTGGGGCGGCACGCGGGGACGTAGGGCGCGGGACGACGCCGGACCCGCCCGCCGCGGCATGGACCCGCCACAGCCACCGGACGTCCCGCCCGAACGACCACACGAGCAGCGCCAGCGCCACGGCCACCGAAGCCGCCGCCGAGGCCCGCGGCATGATCCCGGAACCCGCCACGACCAGCACGATCCCCTGGAGCGCCGCCACCGTCTTACGGGCCATGCTGTGCGGCAGGGCCCCGCCGAGCCACGGCAGCGCCCAGGACGCCGCGACGAAGGCGTACCGCATCAGACCGATGGTCAGCACCCAGGCGCCCAGCGGCACCGCGAGGTAGACGCAGAGCACCAGGATGAGGAAGGCGTCGACCTCCATGTCGAAGCGGGCCCCGAGCCGGGTCGCCGTTCCCGTGCGCCGGGCGACCTGTCCGTCGACGGCGTCCAGCAGCAGCGCGACGGTGGCCAGCGCGATCAGCACCGTGACCGGTGCCTGCCCGTCGAAGGAGTCCGCGACCAACGCCGTCACGCCGCCGACGAGGATCGTCCGGGCCAGGGTGACGCGGTTGGCGGGACCGAACGGCCCCGTCCACGACCGGCGCAGCGCGAGGGTGAGTACGGCCCAGCTGCCCACGGCGAACACGGCACCCGTCAGCCAACCCGCGGTGCCCAGGCCGACCGCTCTGCAGAGCACCACCAGCACCAGCAGCTGCACACCCATTCCGGCCGTGGTGTCCTGCTCCAACCGCCTTGTGCCGTGACGCTCCTTCACAACAGCCACCGTGCCTCCCGCGACTTGTGGCGCAGTCCATGGGCGCCGCGTATGGTGACGGCGTCCTCATGATCCCCAGCATCAACGACCCCACGACGGAGCGTCCAGGAGGATCCCGATGCCGCGCGTCGCTTGTGCTTTTTGGCTAAGCGCTCCGGGCCGGGGCGAGCTGCGGCCGGTGCCGCTGGCGGAGCCCGGTTCCGATGAGGTGCTCGTGCGGACCCTGTACTCCGGTGTGAGCCGCGGGACCGAGACCCTGGTCTTCCGCGGTGGCGTTCCCGAGAGCCAGTACGGCGCCATGCGGGCGCCGTTCCAGGAAGGCGAGTTCCCCGCACCGGTCAAGTACGGCTACCTCAACGTCGGCGTCGTCGAGGAGGGGCCGCCCGCGCTGCGCGGCCGCACGGTCTTCTGCCTCGCCCCGCACCAGACGCACTACGTCGTCCCGGCGCACGCCGTCACCCCGGTGCCGGACACCGTCCCCGCCGCGCGCGCCGTGCTGGCGGGCACCGTGGAGACCGCGGTGAACGCCCTGTGGGACGCCGCGCCGCTGGTCGGCGACCGGATCGCGGTGGTCGGCGCGGGCATGGTCGGCTGCAGCGTCGCCGCCCTGCTCGCCCGCTACCCGGCGGTCCGGCTGCAGTTGGTCGACGCCGACCCGGCGCGCGCCACCACCGCCGAGGCGCTCGGTATCGACTTCGCGCTGCCCGGCGACGCGTTGGGCGACTGCGATCTCGTCGTGCACGCCAGCGCGAGCGAGGAGGGGCTGGCGCGCTCGCTGGAACTGCTCGCCCCGGAGGGCACCGTCATCGAGCTGAGCTGGTACGGCGACCGGCGGGTCAGTCTGCCCCTGGGGGAGGCCTTCCACTCCCGCCGGCTGGTCGTCCGCAGCAGCCAGGTCGGTGCGGTCTCCTCGGCGCGGCGCGCCCGCCGCACCTTCGCCGACCGACTCGCGCTCGCCCTCGACCTGCTCGCCGACCCCGCCTTCGACGCCCTGATCACCGGCGAATCCGCCTTCGAGGAGCTGCCGTCGGTACTGCCCCGGCTCGCCTCCGGCGACCTCGCGGCGCTGTGCCATCGCATCCGCTACGCGCCTCCGGGCGCCTCCTAGAGCACGGGCGCGGCACGCCGCGACCGCCCCACGGAAGGCATCGTCACCGTGGCCGTCCATGAGACCGACATCACACCGGAGGAACGCCCGTGTTCAGTATCACCGTCCGCGATCACCTCATGGTCGCGCACAGCTTCCGCGGCGCGGTCTTCGGGCCGGCACAGCGACTGCACGGCGCGACCTTCATCGTGGACGCCACCTTCCGCCGCGAGGCCCTCGACGCCGACAACATCGTCGTCGACATCGGCCTGGCCACCCAGGAACTCGGCCAGGTGGTGGGCGAGTTGAACTACCGAAACCTCGACGACGAACCCGCCTTCGCGGGGATCAACACCTCGACGGAGGCCCTCGCCAAGGTGATCGCCGACCGGCTCGCCGACCGCGTACAGGCCGGCAACCTCGGCGAGGGCGCCCGCGAGCTGGCCGGCATATCGGTCACCCTGCACGAATCGCATGTCGCCTGGGCGACGTACGAGCGCACGCTGTGACGCGGACCGGCGCCGACCGGGCGCCGGAGCGGGTGGTGCACTTCGTCGTGCCCGGTGGCGTCGACGATCCGAAGAAGCCCAGCGGGGGCAACGTCTACGACCGGCGGGTGTGCCGCGACCTCCCGAAGCAGGGGTGGCGGGTGCACCCGTACGCGATGCCCGGCAGCTGGCCGCGGCCCGACGCGGTGGCCCGCGCGGAACTGGCGGGCCGGCTGGCGGCCCTGCCGGACGGTGCGGTGGTCCTGCTCGACGGGCTGGTCGCCGGCGGCGTCCCCGAGATCCTCGCCCCCGAGGCCGAACGGCTGCGGCTCGCCGTGCTGATGCATCTGCCGCTGGGGGACGAGACCGGTCTCGACCCCGGGACGGCGGCCGAGCTGGACGCCCGCGAACGCCGCACCCTGCGCGCCGTGGGGGCCGTGGTGGCCACCAGCGAGTGGGCCGCCCGCCGGATCGTCGCGCACCACGGGCCGGCGGTGGCGCGGGTCCACGTCGCCAGGCCGGGTGTCGATCCCGCGCCCCTCGCGCCCGGCACGGACGGTGCCGGCGCGCTGCTCTGCGTCGCCTCGCTCACCCCGCGCAAGGGCCAGCGCCGGCTGCTCGACGCCCTGGCGGCCGTCTCCGAGCTGCCCTGGAGCTGTGCGTTCGTCGGCGGGCCCGGCGGCGACCCCGGCTACGCCCGGCAACTTCCCGGCAGAGCCGAGGAGTTGGGCATCGCCGAGCGGGTCGACTTCGCCGGTCCGCTGGCCGGCGAGGAGCTGGCCGTGCGCTACGCCGCCGCCGACCTGCTGGTGCTCACCTCGTACGCCGAGACCTACGGCATGGTCGTCACCGAGGCGCTGGCCCGCGGAATTCCGGTGCTGGCGACGGCGGTGGACGGCGTACCGGAGGCCCTCGGGCGGGCGCCCGACGGCGGTCTGCCCGGCCTGCTCGTACCGTCCGCAAGTCCGGTGGAACTCGCCGATGCGCTGCGCCGCTGGCTCGGCGATCCGCGGCTGCGCCACCGGCTGAAGAGATCGGCACGCGACCGGCGTGCCATGCTGGAGGAGTGGGAGATGACGTCGCAGAGTCTGGCCGGAGCGCTGGAACGGCTTCGGCACGAACCCCGGAGGGCGCGTTGAACGCCGTGGGAAGCGCCCGGTTCGCCGCCGGCTGGCTGGAGTTGCGCGAGCGCGCCGATGCCGTGTCCCGGGCGCCCGAGCTGCTGCGCCCCCTGCGCACCTGGCTCGCGCGGGCGGCCGAGGCCGGGCCCGCGGGGCGCCCACCCGGCCTGGTGATCCGCGATCTCGGCTCCGGCACCGGCTCGATGGCGCGCTGGCTCGCCGTCCGGCTGCCCGGTCCGCAGCAGTGGACCCTCCACGACCACGACCCGGCGCTGCTCGCCCACGCCGGCGCGCGGATGCCCTCGACGGCCGCTGACGGGACCGCCGTTCACACCGTCACCGAGCACGGCGATCTGACCGCCCTCAGCGCCGCGGACCTCGCCGGTACGTCGCTGGTCTCCGCCTCGGCGCTGCTCGATCTGCTCACCCGCGAGGAGGTGGAGGCGCTCGCCGAGGCCTGCACGAGCGCCGGGTGCCCGGCACTGCTGGCGCTCTCCGTCGCCGGGCGGGTCGAACTGACCCCAAAGGAGCCGCTCGACGCCGAGCTGGCCGCCGCCTTCAACGACCACCAGCGCCGCGCGGACCGGGGCCGCCGCCTGCTGGGTCCGGACGCGGTCGCGGCGGCCGTCGCCGCGTTCGAGCGACGGGGCGCGACGGTGTCGCTGCGGTCCAGTCCATGGCGGCTGGGGAGCGCCGAGTGCACGCTGATCGCCGAATGGCTGCGCGGCTGGGTGGGTGCCGCGCAGGCCCAGCGGCCGGCGCTGGCGCCCCGGGCCGTCGCGTATCTGCGCCGGAGACTGGACCACTGCGCGGCGGGGGAGTTGGGCGTCACGGTGCACCACACCGATCTGCTGGCGCTGCCCGGTCCGCCGTCCAGGGCCGAGTGATGCACCGGTCCGGCTGGGCGGCGTGGCTGAGGCTGCTGGTGGGCGCGGGTGTGCTGGTGGCGCTGGTGTGGCACCTGGGCTCCGCCGCCTTCCTGGCGGGGCTGCGCAGGATCGATGCCGGAACGCTGCTGGCCGCCCTCGCCATCGGCCTGCTGACCACGGTCCTCAGCGCCTGGCGCTGGTGCCTGGTGGCCCGCGGCCTGGGGCTGCGGCTGCCGCTGGGCCGGGCCGTCGCGGACTACTACCGGGCACTGTTCCTGAACGCGGTGCTGCCCGGCGGGGTCCTGGGCGATGTCCACCGCGCCGTCGGGCACCGCCGCGGCTCGGGCGACCTCGGCCGAAGCGTGCGCGCGGTGATACTGGAACGCGCCGCGGGCCAGCTGGTGTTGCTCGTCTGCGGTGCCGCGGTGCTGCTCGTGCGACCCTCACCGGTCTCCGCCGCGCTCGCCCGCGCGCTCGGCTCGCCCGGCGTCGTGCTGCCGGTCGCCGCGCTGTGTGCGGTGGTCCTGGCGGCCGTCGGATGGTGGTGTCTGCGCCGCGGGAGGGCACGCGCCCCGCGGGCCGAGGCGCGCCAGGGCCTGCCGTCCCGCGGGGTCTGGCCCGGTGTCGCGCTGTCGTCGGTGGCGGTGCTCGCCGGGTACCTCGCGATGTTCGTCCTGGCGGCCCGTGTCGCCGGGGTCACCGCACCCACCGCCGAGCTGGTGCCGCTGGTGGTGCTAGCGCTGCTCGCGATGGCGCTGCCGGTCAACATCGGCGGCTGGGGTCCCCGCGAGGGCGCCGCCGCCTGGGCGTTCGGCGCCGCCGGACTGGGCGCCGCACAGGGGCTGACCACCTCCGTGGTCTACGGCGTGCTCGCCTTCGCCGCCGGCCTGCCCGGCGCCGCGGTCCTGCTCGTGCGGTGGGCCGCCGGAGCACGCGCCGGCCACCGCCCGCAGTTCGAGCTCGAAGAGCGTGTCCTCGCCGAGCAGGGCGCGCCGCAGCGGCGGACGTAGCGCCTGGCGCATCACCGGCGTACCGGGAAACCGCAGACCGGGGACGCCGTCGCCGAGCAGGACCGGCGCGACGGTGAGGTACAGCCGGTCCAGCGCCCGCGCCCGCACGAACCGCGACACGGTGACACCGCCGCCCTCGATCAGCACCCGGCCCAGCCCGCGCCGCGCCAGCACCGCCAGCAGCCGCTCCGGGCCGAAGGCGTCCGCATCCGGCAGCCGCAGGACGTCGACCCCGGCGCCCGAGGCGTTTCGGGGCGCGGGGCCGGCGCCCGGTCCGAGCACCCACAGCGTCGGCGCCGCACCATCGGTGAACACCCCGCTGCGCACCGGCACCCGGCCCTGCGGGTCGAGCACCACCCGTACCGGATGCTCGCCCGCACACGCGCGTACGGTCAGCCGGGGGTCGTCCGCCACGGCGGTACCCGCCCCCACCACCACCGCGTCGGCCAGTGCGCGCAGCCGGTGAAGATGGCGGCGGTCCTCCTCGCCGGTGACGTAGTCGGCGTCGCCGGTACGGGTCGCGATGAAGCCGTCCAGGCTCTGCCCGAGCTGAGCGAACGCGATCCGCGGACCCGCCAGGCAGAGCGGCAGATAGCGCTCGGCGAGCTCGGCCGCCCCGGACGAGGCCGGCTGCGCCCAACGCCACCCGCCGTCCCCGTCCGTCACCAGCCCGGCCGCCCGGGCGTCGCCGGCCGTACGGATCCGCAGCAGCCGCTCCCATGCCGCCGTGGCGTCCAGCACCTCGGGCCCTTTCCCGGCCGTCATCTCACCGCCCGCCTTCCGCCGGCGTCCCCAGCAGCGCGGCGTATTCGCCGAATTCCGCCACCAGTCCGGCCAGCAATTCCCTGCCTTTGCGGGCGGAGGCGAGCGAGGGGCGGCCGACGACTCCGGAGGCGGTATAGGCCGACATTCCCAGCGTCAGCAGATGCTTTCGGTCATCGGCGGTGCAATCCGCCGATTCGTAGCCGTCCTTGACCAGTTCGGGATGCGCATGCAGGAGGATGGACGTCTCGACCTCTCCCGCATGCATATCGCTGTGCGCGGAGGTGCGCACCCCGGCCCGGGCGCGGGCCGCCTCCCAGTCCGCCGACTGGGGGAACAGCGCCATCCGCACCCCGCTCCCGACGGATTCCTGAACCACATTGCGCAGTACGTAATTTCCGCCGTGCCCGTTGACCAGAACCAGGGTGCCGATGCCGGAGCGGCGGAGCGAAGCGGCGATGTCGGTGACGACCGCGTGCAGGGTCCGCGCCGAAATGCTGACGGTCCCCGGCCAGTCGGCGTGTTCGTGCGAACAGGACACCGTCAGTGGTGGCAGCAGCTGGACGGGATGGGCGGCCGCCAGCTCCCCGGCGATGGTGCAGGCGATGACGGTGTCGGTGATCAACGGCAGGTGGGCGCCGTGCTGTTCGAAACTGCCGACCGGCAGGACGGCCGTCACCGGGCGTCGCGCCCGCACGTCCTCGGTGGTGTCCGCCGGCAACAGAGCGGTGGCCGGGGACGGTTGTGGTGGAGCGGTCATGGGCACTGCCGCCTTTCGTCGCCGGCTGACCGGGGCGTCGGCCTCGCAGCATACTTGTCGTATGGGTGAGTAATCGCTGCCGCCCTATTCACCGCGCGGGTACCATCGCGCCATGACGGACCCCGACGATGTAGTCGGTCCGGGCCTCGGCCCCGACCTCGCTATCGCTCTCGACGATGCCGGCCGTGAAAATGCGGGTGTGGAACGGGTGGTGGAGGTCCGGCTGCCCACCACCTACGGGGAATTCCGCGCGGTCGGCTATCTCGACCGGCGCGGCGATATCGAGCAGGTGGCGCTGGTGTACGGCGAGGTGGCGGGCGAACTGGCGCTGACCCGGGTGCATTCGGAGTGCCTGACCGGCGATGTCTTCGGCTCCACGCACTGCGAATGCGGCGATCAGCTGTCCGCCGCGCTGCGCGCGATCGTGGCGGCCGGGCGCGGCGTTCTCGTCTATCTCCAGGGCCACGAGGGGCGGGGAATCGGTCTGCTGGCCAAACTCCGGGCGATGAAGCTGCAGGACGACGGGCTGGACACGGTCGAGGCGAACATCGCGCTCGGACTGCCGGTCGACGCCCGTGAGTACCGCGTCGCGGCGGAGATCCTGCAGGATCTCGACGTCCGGTCCGTGCGGCTCCTGTCGAACAACCCGCGCAAGCGCGCCGCGCTGCTGCGGCACGGCATCACCGTCGCCGAACAGGTTCCGCTGCTGGTGGCGCCCCGGGCGGAGAACATCCGCTATCTGCGCGCCAAACGCGAGCGCCTCGACCACGACCTGCCCCATCTGGACGGCATCCACGGCCTGTCCTGAGGCGGCAGGCATACGAGCGGTAAGGGCCCGCGACACGTGGTCGCGGGCCCTTACCGTGTGCGCCTGCCCGGCGGCGGACGCCGTATCAGGAGGTGGCGGGCGCCGCCGTGGGTGCGGCGGCCCGCTGCTGGGTGGGGACGACGCGCTCCGCGAGGTGGCCGAAGAGCAGCCCGAAGGCGGTCCACAGCGCCAGTTGGACGGCGATCGTCGACAGCCGGAACTGCCACAGCAGTGTGCCGGGGAAGCCGTGCGGCACATTGTCGTAGGACGGCAGGAAGGCGTACGCGACAGCGACGGCGACCACGAACGCGGCACCGGCCGCCACCGTGGCGTACCAGTTGCCCAGCTTGGGTGCCAGGCGCCGGCCGAGGATCGTCGCGCCGACGGCCAGCAGGATGCCGAGCAGCATCATCAGGAAGTACAGGGCGGTGCGCTGGCCGATGGTGTCGGGGTCACCGACGGCCGGCGGGTTCGCCGGGTACTTCAGGAACGGTACGAGATAGACCAGCAGCGCGGCGCCGGACAGCAGGGCCGCGGTGGTCCGGGCGCCGAAGCGGCCGATCCGGCCCAGCAGGAAGCAGAAGACCAGTGCGGCGATGCCGCCCAGCGCCACGCCGTAGACCAGGACGCCGGTCGCCAGCCCCGCCGTGGACTGCAGACCGCGGCTGACGACCTCCACCTCGTGCTCGTGGCCGTGGCTGTGGGCCTCCTCGAACGCGATGGCGGCGTCCACCCGCGGTTCGCCCAGCAGGTAGGCGACGACCAGGGCGACGACACCGGCTGCCAGGCCGGCGAGCAGACCGCGCACCAGAAGATTTCTGATGGTGAGCGAGTTCATGGGTGCCAGGTCCGATCAGTGGCAGGGGAAGCCGAGGAGGTGGCGTCCGTCGTGGACCCACTCGTGCACGTCGGTGCCGGACAGCAGCGAGGTGGCGCCCTGCTCGGCGCCGACGAAGTACAGCAGGACCAGCGCCAGGACGACGCCGAACAGCGCCCAGGGGGCGATCTCCTTGAGGGGGAGCGGAGCGGGGGCGGCGGCGCCGGTGGCCGGGGGTGCGATGGTCTGAGCCATGGCAGGACCTCCTATTAGGGGGAACTCGCGTCCCTAGTCAGTGGAGTGCGGGACGACATGCCGGGTCTGGCTCATCCGGCCTGGCCCTTTTGGGCTGGTAAAAACCGGACATACAGTGGCGCGACCGCGCCGGGATCCCACCGGCTTCCGTCATGTCATCGTCAATACGATCGGGAAGGTACCGTGAACCGGCCACCGGGCCAAGGCCATAGAGGGGGCGGAGTGGCGCAGGACGGGGCGCACCTGCTGGGCAACTGCCCTGTACGGATGGTCGGTTGACGGTGGCAGTGGGCGGCGGAAGGAGGAGGCGTGACGACTCGGGTGATGTTGGTCTCACCGGCGGCGGGCGACGCCCAGCGCGAGGTGCGCTTCGATGACGACGGTCCGCTGAGCGAGGCCGGTCTGCGCCGCGTGCGGGCCGCGGCCGGATCGCTGCCGGCCGCCGACCGGGTCTTCGCCTCGCCCTCCGTCCGGTGCCGGGACACCGCGGCGGAACTCGGGCTGCCGGCCCGCTCCGCGCCGGAGCTGGCGGGTTGTGCGATGGGTGCCTGGCGTGGCCGGACGCTGGCCGAGGTCGCCGACACCGAACCGGTCGCGGTCTCCAGCTGGCTGAGCGATCCGGACTTCGACGGACACGGCGGGGAGTCGCTGCGGGCGCTGTGTGACCGGATCGCGGGCTGGCTGACCCGGATGGCGCTCGACGCGGGCCGGGTGGTGGCCGTCGTCGAACCGGATGTCGTACGGGCCGCGGCGGTGTGCGCGCTGCGGGTGCCCGCGGACGCGTTCTGGCGGCTGGACGTGCCGCCGCTCACCGCGACCGAGCTGAGCGGCCGCGGCGGGCGTTGGAACCTGGGCCTGGGGCGGGCGCTGGACCGCAGGTGAGCGGGGGCGTGGCCGAAATGCTTCAGAATTCATCTGTCGCTTCATCTACACATAAAAGCGACATAAGTGCAGAATAAAGGTGCGCGGCCCGATGCCACGCGAAACGGCCAGGCTTGCGAGCGAAGGAGGCGAGTCGTATGGCCGACGTCTCACACCACAGGGGAGATCTCGCCGGTCACCCCGACGCTTCTGAGATGCGGGCCCGCTATGAGCGGGTGCTCGGTGGGCGTGATGTCGTACTCGTCGACGGCCCGGTGTTCTTGGTCGGCCTGTACTGCGCCGTCTCGCCGTGGGTCGTCCACTTCGCCGCCACGCAACCTCCGCTGGTGTTGCACAACCTCATCCTCGGCATCGCGATCGCCCTGTTGGCGGTGGGTTTCACCGTGGCACCCGAGCGGATGTACGGCCTGAGCGGCGCGATGTGCGCGATCGGTGTATGGATGATCATCTCGCCCTGGATCGTCGGCAGCAGTCCGGACGCCGGCGTCATCTGGAACAACCTCGTCATCGGTGTTCTGACGTTCCTGCTGGGCGCCATGTGTGTCGCGGTGGCATCGAGGAGCCGCAGCGCCACATGACCTGCGCTCCCCAAACGGGGGCGTGTGACGAGCCGCCGGTGTGCCTGCCTCCCTCGGGGCGGGCGGACCGGCGGCCGTGTGTGCGGGCGCTGCGGGTCGGGCTATCGGCGTCGGGCGCGGCCCTCGGCCGACAGGTGCCCGGCCAGTCCGGCCAGGACCAGCCCGCTCGCGATCAGCAGGCCGTGCGCCAGGGCGATGCCGAGGGCCAGGCCGGCGATCGCCGCGGCCTGTGCGAGCCGTGCGGCGCCGCGCGGGCAGGTGCGCGAGCGCCCGGCGGGCGGGGTGCGGGTGGGGGACAGGGCTTGGTGCCGGAACGGCTCGGCGATCTCGCCGAAGGGGCGGTCGTCGTACGGGGACAGGGGTGTCTCTCCTCTCCCGGGGGTGCGCGGGGCGGCGCCGTACGGGCGGGGTGCGGGACAAGGGGGCGTTGCCCCGTTGATCATTTGTAGTTAGGCTTGCCTAACTTGTTGCGGGGCAACAACGTCACCTGCGTGTTGTGCCCTGCCGGGCCCTGCCCGTAACGCCGTTGACCGGAGAGGTGTCGCACCATGTCGTACGAGAAGCAGCCCCTGGACGAGGCCCGGGACGCGCTGGTCCGGATCGCCTACGGCGGTATGGCGGCGCACACGCTGGGCGCCGCGGCCCGCATGGGGATCATCGACCTGATCGGGGACGGGGAGCGCGGCCCGGACGAGCTGGCGGCGGAGTGCGCCGCCGAACCCCAGGCCATGGGCCGGTTACTGCGGGCGCTGGCCGGGCTCGGGCTGCTCGTGGAGCGGCCTGCCGGGAAGTTCGCCACCACCCCGGCCGGTGACCTGCTGCACAGCGACCACCCCCAGTCGCTGCGGTCCTTCTCCCGGATGTTCACCGACCCCACCATCCTCAGGGCCTGGGAGCTCCTGGACGACAGCGTGCGCACCGGCCGGCCCTCCTTCGACACGGCCTTCGGCCAGGACTTCTTCGGCTACCTCGCCCAACAGCCGCAGCTCTCCGCCGACTTCAACGCCGCGATGGGCCAGGCCACCCGCGACACCGCCGCGCTGGTCCCCGCGGCCTACGACTTCGGCCGCTTCAGGGCCGTCGCCGACATCGGCGGCGGCGACGGCACCCTGCTCGCCCCGATCCTGCGGGCGCACCCCGCGCTCCGCGGCATCCTCTTCGACAGCGCGGAGGGCCTCGCCCAGGCCGGCGAGCGGCTGGCGGACGAGGGCCTGGACGGGCGCTGCTCGCTCGTCGCCGGGGACTTCTTCGCCACCGCTCCCGAGGGCGCCGACCTCTACCTCCTCAAGAGCGTGATCCACGACTGGAACGACGAGCAGTGCACCACGATCCTGCGGCACTGCCGGCAGGTGATCCCCGACGACGGCCGACTGCTGATCATCGAGCCGGTGCTGCCGCCCGTCGTCGACCCCTCGCACTCCGGTGTCGACCCCTCGGGGGCCGGCGTGCTCTACCTCAGCGACCTCAACATGCTGGTCAACGTCGAGGGCCGGGAGCGCACCCGGGACGACTTCGACCGGCTGTGCCGCGCCGCGGGCTTCGCCCTGCGCACCGTCGTCCCGCTCCCGGAGCCCAACCGCTTCTGCCTCATCGAGGCCGAGCCGGTCTGATCCGGCGGTGACCCGGGCGGCGCGGTGCACACGAGCGAGGCCGGCGGGCCCCGCGCACACGTGCGGCCGCCGCCCGGACTGGGATAATCGGGGTATGGGGTATTTGGCTCTGGGCGACCGCCCCGGAGAGGGAGCATCCCGTGACCGCTGTGCCCGTGGATGATCACGAAGACTTCGCCGACGCCGACCGCGGCTTCATCGCGGAACTCGACCCGCCCGAGGTCACCATGGACGACGGCCGGGTGGTCTGGGACGCCGGAGCCTACGGATTCCTGGCCCAGAACTGCCCCGACACCGCCCACGAGGGCCTGTGGCGCCAGGGCAGGCTGGTGAGCCGCCAGGGGCTGTACGAGGTCACCGAGGGCATCTATCAGGCACGCGGTCTGGACCTGTCCAACATGACGCTGGTCGAAGGCGATCACGGCGTGATCGTCATCGACCCGCTCCGGTCCGCGGAGACCGCCGCCGCGGCCCTGGAGCTCTACCGCAAGCACCGCGGAGACCGGCCGGTCACCGGCCTGATCTACACCCACTCGCACGGAGACCACTTCGGCGGCGCCCGAGGCGTGCTCCCGCCCGGCCACCACCCCGTTCCGGTGCTCGCACCCGCCGGCTTCCTCGCCCACGCCGTCGGCGAGCACGTCTACGCCGGGACCGCGATGGCCCGGCGCGCCGTCTACATGTACGGCGCCGAGCTCACCAAGGGGCCGGACGCCCAGATCGGCTGCGGTCTGGGCGCCACCCACTCCACCGGCACCATGACCCTGATCCCGCCGACCGTGCACATCACCAGCACCGGCCAGGAGGAGATCCTCGACGGTGTGCACCTCGCCTTCCAGCTCACCCCGGGCACCGAGGCGCCCGCCGAGATGAACTTCTGCTTCCCGGCCCACCGGGCGCTCTGCCTGGCCGAGAACGCCACCCACACCCTGCACAACGTCCTGTCGCTGCGCGGCGGCGCCGTCCGCGACGCCCGGGCCTGGTCCCGCTACCTGGGCGAGGCGCTCGCCCTCTTCGGCGACCAGGCGGAGGTCGCCTTCGCCTCCCACCACTGGCCGACCTGGGGCAAGGACCGCGTCAGGACCCTGCTGGCCAACCAGCGCGACCTGTACGCCTATCTCCACGACCAGACCGTGCGGCTGCTCAACCAGGGGCTCACCGGCCCCGAGATCGCCGAGGAGCTGCGGCTGCCGCCGGGCCTCGCGCGGGAGTGGGCCCACCACGGCTACTACGGCTCGCTCAGCCACAACGTCAAGGCGATCTACCAGAGCTACCTGGGATGGTTCGACGGCAACCCCGCCCACCTGTGGGAGCACCCTCCCGTCGAGCAGGCCAAGCGCTATGTGCACACCATGGGAGGCGTCGAGGCCACCGTGGACGCGGGCAAGCAGTACGCCGCCGAAGGCGACCTGCGGTTCGCCGCCACCCTCCTCAACCACGCCGTCTTCGCCGACCCCAAGAACCTCCGCGCCCGCCGCGAACTGGCCCTCGTCTACGAACGGCTGGGCCACGGCTGCGAGAACGGCACCTGGCGCAACTTCTACCTCACCGGCGCGATGGAACTGCGCGGCACCCTCGCCGCGCCACGGCCGGGCACCGCCGTCCCCGAAATGGACCGGGCCCGCACCGTCGACCAGCTCATCGACGCGCTCGCCATCCGCATCGACGGCCCGCGCGCCTGGTCCAGCCCGCTCACCCTCGACCTCTACCTCCCCGACGAGGACCGGACCTGGCATCTGACGCTGTCCAACGGAGCCCTGACCCACCTCAGTTCGCCGGGCGCCCCCACCCCGTCCGACGACCGCGGCCCCGACCTGACCCTCACCCTCACCAAGCCCCAACTGCTCGACGTCCTGGCCGGCCAGGGGACGCCCGAGGCGGACCGGAACGGCGGGACCGGGGCGCTCAACCAGCTCCTGGGCCTCCTCAGCCTCCCCGACCCCACCTTCCCCATCGTCACGCCCTGACCACCAGCGGCCCGTCCGCAGTCGTCAACTTCGCGCCGCGGACCGCCCACGCCACCCTCCGCCACCCGACGCCGAAGCTGGGGCAAACTGGGCTGGTGGCGAGCAGCATTCCCGAAGAATCCAGCAGTTTCGTCGGCCGGAGGGCCGAACTTCGACAGATCGGCCAGGAGTTGACGGACCACCGGCTGGTCACCCTGACCGGGCCCGGTGGCGTGGGCAAGACCCGCGTCGCCATACGAGCCGCGCGCGCGGCGGCGCCACGCTTCCCCGACGGAGTCTGGTGGGCCGAACTGTGGCCCTTACACAACGAAGGGCTGCTGCTGGCCACCGTCTGCGACGCCGTCGGCCTGGCCGACCACACGGCCCGCACCCCCGCGGCGGCGCTGTGCGAATGGCTCGCCGACAAACGGCTGCTGCTGGTCCTGGACTCCTGTGAACACCTCGTCGACGCCTGCCGCGATCTCCTCGCGGACCTGCTGACGGCCGCCCCCCACCTGACCGTGCTGGTCACCAGCCGGCAGCCGCTGGACCTCGTCGGCGAGTGGACCACCGAGATCGGCCCGCTGCCCTGCACCGGCGACAACGACGCACTGGCCCTGTTCACCGAACGAGCCGTCGCCGCCGCGCCCGGCCTGCGGCTCACCGACCCCCGCCGCGCGGCGGCCGCCGACACCATCTGCCGGCGCCTCGAAGGCATTCCGCTGGCCCTGGAACTGGCCGTCGCCCAGCTGGCCGACAGCTCCGTGGAGCGCATCGCCGAGCGGCTGACCTCCCGCTTCGACGCCCTCGACGGCGACCCGCCGACGCGGCTCCCGCGGCACCGGACGCTGCGCTGCGCCATCGGCTGGAGCCATGAGCTGTGCACCCCCCTGGAGCGGCTGCTGTGGGCCCGGCTGTCCGTCTTCCGGGGCACCTTCGACGAGGAGTCGGCGGCCTCGGTCTGTGCCGGCGGCCCGCTCACCGGGGAGGAGGTGCGCAGCGTACTGGCCGGGCTGGCCGCCAAGTCGGTGCTGACCCGCGAGGGCCCGCGCTTCCGCATGCTCGACACGCTGCGCGAGTACGGCCGGCTGTGGCTCGGCGAACTGAACGAGACGGCGGCCCTGGCGGACCGGCACGCCGCGTACTTCGTGGCCTTCGTCCGCCGCGCCGAACAGGGCTGGCTCGGCCCCGAACAGGTCGGTTGGTACGGCAGGGTCGCCGACGCCCATGTCGACCTGTGCACCGCCCTGGACCACCTCCTGGCCACCGCCCCGGAACGGGCCCAGGAACTCAGCGCCTCGATCGGCTTCTTCTGGAGCTGCTGCGGCCATCTGCACGAGGCCCGCGACTACACCGCCCGCGCCCTCGCCGCGCACCAGGGGCCGAGCCGGGCCCGTACCCGAGCACTGTGGGCGCTGGGCGTCGCCGTACTCCTGCAGGGTGATCTGTCGCTGGCCGACGCCCTGGGCGCGGAGTGCGCCGACGCGGCGCGGGCGGGCGACGACGCGGAGGAGGCGCTCCAGGCCGGCTACCTCATCGGCCTCACCCATCTGATGGCCGGCCGGCCGATGTCCGCGTACACCGTCGTCGAGCAGGTCCTCGGAACGCCGCCCGACACCCCGTTCGACTCACCCGGACGGCTGCGCTGCCACCTCGTACGGATCTTCGCCCTCACCAACCTCGGCAAGCTCGACGAGGGCCGTGCCGAGGCCACCGCACTGCGCCGCGGCTGCGTGGAGCGCGGCGAACACTGGACCCGCTCCTACACCGACTACCAGCTCTCCCTGGTCGCGCTCTTCCAGGGCCGGCCCGCGGAGTCGGCCGGGCACGCCCGCGCCATGCTCGCCGCCAAGCGGGACATCGGCGACAAGTTCGGGATCGCTCTCGGCCTGGACCTGCTCGCGGCCGCCTTGGCCGCCCAGGGCGAGGGTGCCGCGGCCGCCCGGGTCTACGGATGCGGCCAGGCCATCTGGCGCACCGTCGGGCACCCCCAGCGAGGCACTCCCGAGCTGCGCGCGGTACGCGAGGAGTGCGAGCGGCGGGCCCGCGCGGCGATCGGCGACGACGCCTACGCGGAGCTCTTCCACCGGGCCAGCGAGGAGCGCCCCGAGGTCGCGCTCGCCCGGATCCTGGCAGGCGACCTGTGACCGCCGCCCCGATTCAGACGGCGGGCTCGCCGGCCAGCGTGTACAGCAGCTCGTAGGCGGTGGGGATCATCCGGCAACCGTTCCCGCGGCGGGTGGCCAGCGCCACCAGGCCAGTGTGCGACGCCGCGTGGTAGCCGAAGAACGCCTGCTGGCCGAAGGTCGCCCCGACGTGGAAGAGCAACGGGCCGCGCGGGGCCGGGTGCTGGAACCACGTCAGGGTGTGGGTGTTGCGGCGCCGCCAGCCGCGGCGCAGCAACGGGACCTGGACGTCGCGCAGCGCCGGGGCCAGCGGAGTGTCCTCGGGGGAGAGGTGCGCCTCGAGGTAGCCGAGCAGGTCCCCGGGGGTGGCGCGGACCGACCCGACGGCGGCGAAGGCCCCCATGTCGGTGCTGTGCACCGGCGTCACCCCGTTCGCCCGGTGGCCGATGGCGTCGGTGCCGGTGGCCCCCGGGCCCAGAGCGGTGTCCGTCAGCCCGAGCGGGCGCAGTACGCGGTCGGTGAGCAGGGCCGGGTAGTCGGTGCCCGTGGCCTCGGACATCGCCGGGCCGAGCATGGCCAGCCCGAAGTTGGAGTAGCGCCAGCGGGTGCCGGGACGGTTGCGGGGCCGGGTCCGGGCGAAGGTGTGCAGCAGGCGCTCGGTGTCGTAGGCCGCGTACCCGTTGACGGACGGGTGCAGCAGGGCGCCGGGGAGCAGGTCGGTGGGGATCCGCGGCAGCCCCGAGGTGTGGGTGGCCAGATGCCGCAGGGTGATCCGCCGCGAGTACGGGTGCGGCAGTGACAGGCCCGGCAGGTACGCGGCGAGCGGATCGTCCAGCGTCAGCACCCCGGCCCTGGCGAGGTCGGCCAGCAGCAGCACGGTGAAGGTCTTCGACAGCGAGCCCACTTCGTAGCGCAGCGCATGGCGCGGGGTGGGCGGAGTCATGGCCGTGCCGCCGGTGAGCACGGTGCGCAGGCCGCCCCGGGTGACCGCGAGCACCACGTCCGGGGCGTCGATCTGGGTGACCGCGTCCGCGAGGCGGTCGGCGAGCGCGGCGCCGCGTGCCGGGCCCATCAGACGGCGGACATCGCCCGGGAGGTGGCCATCGCGGAGGCGAACGCGGCGACCAGGGTGGGGTGGTGGACCTGGTCGAACACGTAGGCCGGGTCCCCCTCGGGCATCCGGCGCAGGACGGGCATCGCGCCGCAGTCCGACTGCGCGGCGGCGTAGCGCTCCCACAGCGCCGCGTCCAGCGAGGGCCGTGGCAGACAGGCGTCGACGACGAGGAGCTCGCCCAGCAGATCCCAGTGTTCGAGGTCCGCCCAGTCGTTCATCCAGGCCGGCAGATACCGCGTGAGGTAGTCGGCGACGGCCGGCGGGATGCCCTCGGGGTTCTCGCCCCAGTTCGTGAGGTGGAAGACGGTGTGGGTGATGTCGTAGGCGATGTGCAGCTGCACCGTCCAGGGTTCGGCCAGCTGCCCCAGCCAGGTGCGGGCGACGGCCTGGTCGAAGTCGCTGCTGGGCACGAGGCCCAGCTTGCGTTCCGCGTTGAGCACGGCCAGCCGCCGGTTGGGCGGCATCTCCAGCGCCGTCCAGGTGCCGGTGCGCCGGCAGACCTCCACCCTCTGCTCCAGACCCGGATGACGGTGGCCGAGCTCGTGGAAGGGCGCATAGACCTCCAGCGGCACGGGGGACAGCGGCTCGTCGCACTGGAGGCGGGCCAGTACGTTGCCGCCGTCCAGCAGCTCCCGCCAGGCGAAGTCCAGCAGCTGCCCGGCACGGGTCTTCTGGCGGGACCCGGCCACTCCCTCCCGGAACAGCACCTGCATGTTCATCGCCAGCTCCCCGACGGGCTTGAGCCGTTCGGCGACCGCGTCGTTGGTGGCGAAGTCCTCGGGGGTCAGCCGGAAGCGCTCACGGTGCTCGTCGAGCCAGGACAGCGCCCGGTCGCCGACACCGTGCAGCAGGGCGGGGGATGCGGCCGTCACCATCACGGGGCTGTCTCGCTTTCACAGAGGGTCCGCCCGCCCACCAGCGCCGGCCCGCCGGCCGACGGACCGGCCTCGGCCTCGTCGGCGGCGATCCGGGCGAGGGTGGCGGCGAACGCGGTCACCAGGGTGGAGTGGTAGCAGGCGGTGAAGACCTCGTACGGCTCGGCCGAGGACGGGGCCGCGCCGATCTCCGGAACGCTGCCGTCGGCCGCCTGCGCTTCGGCCAGCCGCTGCCAGGCCGCCGTGTGGTACGGAGCCGCGGGCAGGCAGGCCGTCACGGCCAGCAGCTCGCCCACCAGGTCCCACGCCTCCTCCGCCAGCCAGTTCTCCAGCCAGGAGGGGAGCCACAGCCGCAGATAGCCCGCGAGTTCGGGGGACAGCCGTTGTCGGTTGCGGCCCCAGTCGGTGAGGTGGAAGACGTCATGGGTCACGCCGTAGGCCGCCCTGCGGTCCAGTGCCCACGGCTCCGGCAGCCGGCCGAGGCCGGTCAGCGCCAGCACGGCGGCGAAGTCGGCGTGCTGGCGCAACCCGATCCGCCGCTCGGTGTTGAGCACGCCGAGCGTACGGGTGTGGTCCTCGCGCGCCACCCGCCAGCCGCGCAGCCGCATGGTGGTCTGCAGCAGATCGTCGGCCTCGGCATGGCGCAGCCCGGCCTGGGCGAAGATCCCGTACAGCTCCGCCGGATAGGTGGCGAACGGCTCGCCGCGGATCAGCTCGGCGAACAGCTCGCCGTCCCGGGTCTCGTTCCAGGCGAACGAGAACAGGCCGCGGGCCCTCTGGCGGATGTCGTCCCGCGGGTGCAGCACCCCGATCAGCTGGGTCAGCTCGGCCAGTTCGCCGAGGGGTTTGAGGGTCAGATTGGGATCGGCGTCGGTCGTCACGTTCGGAGGCAGGCGGAAGAGCCCGCGCGCCTCCTCCAGCCACCCCAGGCTGCCCTGGACCATCCGGTCCAGCAGCCCGGGGTCGCTGTGGGCGGCGGTCACCAGCCCCGCCCGTGGAAGCGCTGGGCGGCCACGACGTGCAGCGCGACCCGTGGGTCGGCGCCACCCATCTGGCGGACGAACGCCAGCCCGCTGTCCAGCCCCAGGGTCTGCGGCACCTCCGGCAGCCGGGCCAGCCAGCGGCCCAGACCGGCCGCCTGCAGCCAGTCCTGCCGGCGTACCGCCCGGACGAAACCGCGGGACAGATCGTCGGTACGGGTGGCGAGTTGCTCGGCGAGACCCGGTGCCAGCTTCGGCAGCGCGAGCGACGCCAGTTGCGAGACCCGGTGGGACAACTTCGGCCAGGGGTCGAGCCCCACCCATTCGGTGTCGGCGTCGGGCGCCGGCGGCCAGTGCTGTGCGCCTCCCGGCAGAAACGCGTGCGAGGCCTCGACCAGGCCCCGGTAGGTCCACACCGACACCTGCGAGGCATCGGCTCCCGGCGGATAGGCCGCGAGTGCCTGCCGGACCACCGCTTCGTCGTCCGCGCCGAAGGGCGCCGCCCGGTGCTCCACGGCGTACGGCGCGAGCGCGTCGGCGCCGAGCACCCGAACGGCGGCTGGGGTCAGCGCATCTTCTTGCCGCAGAATGCCAGACAACGCATAGGGGTCGCCCTCACCCCGCAGGGCGAGGGCGACCTCTGTTGCGGCATCGGCAATCGCAGCGCTCAGCGGGACTGCTCCCTGCGTCTGCTCAGCCAACGCTTCGTCCCCTCAGCGAGTGTCCGTCTTGGGCCGGGGGGTGGGCGGCGAGAGCAGGAGCGCCCCGAGGAGGAGCAGCGCGGCTGCGCACTCGCGGGTGTCGCGGAAGACACCGTCGGATTCGGCGGGTTCCAGCAGTCCCTCGACCTCGGCGGCCAGGGTGGCCGTCTCGACGGGCGCTGTGCGGTCAGTAACCATGCGATCAACTCCTTGTGGCGAATGGGATACCAGATTCACATCGGCTTTTATGGGACGCAACGGGAAAAAACGGAACATTAGGCGGTTCGTGTGACTTCACGTCATGTGCGACGACCGCGCTCCCTCCAGCAACTGCCTTTCGTCAAAGCTGAGTTGACGACGGACCGGGTGATACGTGGCGGCTGCCCAGGTGACGGCTCTCAGAGTGAAGCTCGGCGGGTTCGCCCCTCAGGGACGCGCCCTTCGGTGTGAGCGCCTGATGGATCGGCCGGCCGGTCACGGACCGGGAGCGCCTGCCGCACGACGCGCTCCCGGCGCTGGAAGATCTCTTCGAGGGGCGGCCGCCGCGCCCCCACCGCCACCGACCGAGGCAAGGGCAGGGACCCCATGTACGACGCACTCCTGGCAGAGACCGTCACCCTCACCGGCCACGGCGGCGACCTCATCGAGGCGTACGCCGCCCGGCCGCTCGTCCCCGGGCCGCTCGGGGGTGTGGTGGTCATCCACCACATGCCCGGCTACGACACCGGCAGCAAGGAGATCACCCGCCGGTTCGCCGCCGAGGGCTTCCTGGCCGTCTGCCCCAACCTCTACAGCCGCGAGGCGCCCGGCGCCGAACCGGGCGACGCGGCCGCGGTGGCCCGCGCGCGGGGCGGGGTCCCCGACGCCCGCCTGGTCGGGGACGTCGCCGGGGCCGCCCGCTATCTGCGCGGACTGAGCTCCTCCAACCACCGCGTGGGGACCATCGGGTACTGCTCCGGCGGCCGCCAGTCCTTCCTCGCGGCCTGCAGCCTGGATCTGCAGGCCGCCGTGGACTGCTACGGAGGCTTCATCACCCGCCGCCCGCCCGAGGACTTCCCGCTCGCCGTCGAACCGATCGTCCATCTGACCAAGGACCTCGGCTGCCCGCTGCTCGGCCTCTTCGGGGCCGAGGACCAGCACCCGTCCCCGGCGGAGACGGCGGAGCTGGAGAACGCGCTGCGCAAACACGGCAAGGTCCACGCGTTCCATACGTACGAGGGCGCCGGGCACGCCTTCTTCGCGGTGGACCGGCCCAGCTACCACCCGCAGGTCGCGCAGGAGGCCTGGCAGCGGGTGCGCGAGTTCTTCGGGCGGCATCTGAGCGGGTGAGGGGGCGGCGAGCCTTCACCCCCGCTGCCCTAGAGTGCCAAGGTGCCGACGTACAGCATTGGTCAGGCAGCCGGGCTGCTGGGAGTGAGTGCGGAGACCGTCCGCCGGTGGGCCGACGGCGGTCAGCTGCGGATGGACCGGGACGGCGCGGGGAACCGCATGATCGACGGGGTGAGCCTGGCGGCGTTCGCCAAGGAGCGCGCCGCCGGACTGCATCCGGTGCCGGGCGATGTGCTGACGTCCGTACGGAACTCGTTCGCGGGCATCGTCACCAAGGTGACCATGGACGATGTGCTCGCCCAGGTCGAGATCCAGTCCGGGCCGCACCGGCTGGTGTCGGTCGTCAGCCGGGAGGCGGTCGAGGAGCTCGGTATCGAGGTCGGGGTGACCGCCACCGCCCGGGTGAAGTCCACCAACGTGCACATCGACCGGCCGGGCGACCGGAGTTGAGCCGTCCGCGCAGGGGGAGGCCGGGCGCCGGCGCGGCAGCCTCAGCGGCACAGCAGTGCGGCCCGCAGGTCCAGTTTGTGATCGAGCCGGGACAGGTCGCGACCGGTGAGCATCTCTATGCGCTGGATGCGGTAGTGCACCGTGTTCACATGCAGCCGGAGCTTCTCGGCCGTACGCGCCCAGGACCCGTGCTGTGCGAGGAAGACCTCCAGGGTCTCCAGCAGCATCCGGTGCGAGGCGGAGCCGCCGCGCGCCAGCGGGCCCAGCACCCGGCTGCTGAAGGCCCTGCGGACGTCGGCCGGGACCCCGGCGAACAGGGGGCCCATCGTGCTGAGGTCGTCGACGCGGACCACCCGGACATCGTCCGGTGCCTCGGAGCGGGCCGCCGCCAGCGCGTAACGGGCCTGCTCCAGTGCGGAACCCAGTCCCTCCGCCGCGGTTACCGGGGCGCTGACCCCCGCGTGCAGCGGCGCCTGCCGAGGGGCGTGCAGAGCCGGCCACCCGCCGCCCGGCGGGGTGCGTCCGCCCCGTCCCTCGGCGTCCGGTGCCGCGGGGACGACGGCGACCGCCTCGCCGCCCGGTAGCCCGCCGGCCGCGAACGGCTCACCGGGGGAGTGCCGCAGCGCCTCGGTCAGCGCGCTCACCGCCCCGTCGCCGTCCGCGCCGCCGAGGGTGGCCACCACCACCCGGTACGGACCGGAGGCGGGCAGCCCGCAGGTGCGCAGCGCGGCGTCGAGCGCCGCACCGTCGGCCGGGCCGGCGTCGACGAGCGCGACCAGCTCGTCGGCCGCCCGCCGCTCGTCCGGTCGCACGGCCGGCTCGCCGCGGACGTCCTCCTCCGGCGCGAGGTGATCGTCGGGGCGGTGGCTCGGATCGTCCCACCGGCACGGCCGCACGGCCTCGGTGACGGCCCGGAAGGTGGTGTGCGCGGGCACCGCCACCAGCACGGTCTCGTGCGTACGGCAGGCGTCGACGAGTGCGTCGGGGATCTCGCCGGGCGCCTTCTCGGCGGCCAGCAGCGCGGCGGTACCGGCCGAGCGCAGCGCCGCGACGAACCGGTCGGCCTGCGTGCGGTCGTCGCCGGGCGCCCACCACGCCAGACCGCTCAGCACCAACTCGCCCGGGCGCACCGACCCCGCCGGGTCCGCGAGGTCGGTGGTGGTGACCCCACGGATCTCCCGGTCGAGCAGGGAGCCCTCGCCCCACAGCAGGGTCAGATCGAGCGAATCGACCTTGAGGAGGTCTCGGACGTGCATGTGCTGGCTCCTTGCGCGGCTGCCGGAGGCGTGCTCCGGCACGCTCACCTTCGCGAGGCGAATGCGGGTCCCAACATCGTAAACCTCGGATATGCCTCCCTCATGCCCCAATTCCCCTCACAGCGGCAAACTGGAAGCTCATACGAGGGTGGCATGTGTGGTTCAAGCCCCACTCGCTCGGGCATCACTGGGAGGCAGCCGCCGCCGTACGGATCGCCTCAAGGGGGACTCCCATGACGCCTACGAGCCGAATCGACCCGCCGCCCCGCACCGCCGCCGTTCGCGCGGCGGCGCCCGAGGACGCCGTACGGGCCGATCCCCGGCGCCTGGTGATCCGTGGTCAGCTGCGCCGTCCGCTCGCGCTGACCGTCGCCGACCTGCGGGAGCGGTGGCTGCAGCGGCGGGCCGCGGTGGTCTTCGACTGCGCCAAGAACGGGCCGCAGCACCACACCTTCCGGGGACCGCTGCTGCGGGACGTCATCGACGCGGCGGAGCCCGCCTTCGACGCCCGGCGGCGCAAGGACCGTTCGCGCTATCTGCTGGCCGTCACCGGCGGGGACGGGCACCACACGGTGCTGTCCTGGGCGGAGATCGACCCGGACTTCGGCGATGCGCCGATCCTGCTGGCCACGGCCATGGACGGGCGCGCGCTCGACGGGGCGGGCAGCCAGCTCGTGGTGCCCTCCGACCGCTGCGGGGCGCGCTACATCAGCGCGATCACCGGCATCTGGGTCGGCACCTGCGCCCCGCCGGGGCGGCCGTAGCCGGTGCCGGACGCCGAAGGACCGGCACCACAGCGGGTGGGGGCGCGGGGCGGGCCGCGAAGGAGGCGCGCACTTCGTCCGTTCCTCCAAGCGGCCCGGCGTCGGGCTGGCATCTGCCATATAGGTTCGCCTGGTGGATTGCAGATGCGACCTTGGGCTGCATATCTTGTCGCGCATGCAGTCCTACACGATTGGTCAGGCGGCGCGGCTGCTGGGCGTCAGCCCGGACACCGCGCGCCGCTGGGCCGATGCCGGCAAAGTCGCGACCCATCGCGACGACAGCGGCCGCCGCCTCATCGACGGCCGCGATCTGGCCGCCTTCTCCGTCGAGGTGGCGCAGCACGGCACCGGTGAGGACGACGGCTCGTACACCTCCGCGCGCAACGCCTTTCCGGGCATCGTCACCGCCGTCACACTCGGCGACGTCGCCGCCCAGGTCGAGATCCAGGCCGGTCCGCACCGCCTGGTGTCCCTGCTGACCCGGGAAGCGGTGGAGGAGCTCGGCCTGGAGGTCGGCATGCAGGCCACCGCCCGTGTGAAGTCCACCAGCGTGCACATCGACCGCACCTGACCCCGCGCCTGACCGACCGCGGCAGCACCACAGCCGGAGCGCCCCCCACCGTGCCGATGCCAGCTGCCCCACCCCAGCGGCGTCGCCCGTCCACGGCGCGGCTTTTCCCATCCGCTCGGGCGGCGTCCGCCGTCCCGCGTCACAAGGAGTCTCCGCCTCATGCCTCAGCTCATCACCGGGCGCCGCGCCGCCGCCGCGATCGTCACCGCCGCCCTGCTCGTTCCGCTCGCCGCCTGCGGGAAGGGGACGGACAAGAAGAAGGACGACGGCGACGCGAAGTCCGGCAGCGCCACCAAGGCGGAGCTCACGGTGCTGGCCGCCTCGTCGCTGACCGATGTCTTCAAGAAGGCCGGCGCGCTCTACGAGAAGGACCACCCGGGCACGAAGGTGAAGTTCTCCTTCGCCGGTTCCCAGGAGCTGGCCGCCCAGGTCAGGGAGGGTGTCCCCGCCGACGCCCTGGTCACCGCCGACACCAAGACGATGGACAGCCTGAAGGTCGACACCGGGGCCCCGACCGTCATCGCCAAGAACCGCCTGGTCATCGCGACCGGTGAGGGCAACCCGAAGAAGATCACCGCGCTCAAGGACCTCACCAAGAGCGACCTGAAGGTCGTGCTCGCCGCCTCCGAGGTGCCGGTCGGCCGCTACAGCAAGCAGGTGCTGGACGCCCAGAAGCTCACGGTCAAGCCGGTCTCCCAGGAGCCCAACGTCCGCGCCGTCCTCAGCAAGGTGGAGCTCGGCGAGGCCGACGCCGGCCTGGTCTACAAGACGGACGCCGCCACCGCGCCGAAGAAGGTCGACGCCATCGACATCCCCGACGCCCAGAACGCCGTCGCCTCCTACCCGGCCGCGACCCTCAAGGCCTCTGAGCACTCCGCGGCCGCGGCGGCGTTCGTGAAGTGGCTGAGCACGCCGGCGGCGCAGAAGCTCCTGCGGGAGGCGGGCTTCCAGCAGCCGTAGGGAGTGTCCTCCCAGCGGTGTGCGGCGTCGCACGGGTCTGTCCGGCTCGGGGGAGCGGACAGCCCCGTGCGCGCCGCCGTTCGACACGGCTCACGCCGGTCCGCTCAGCCTTGCCCCCAGGAACCGTCCAGTCCCAGGAACGCCCGATGACTCGCCTTCGCATCCCGGCCGCGCGCCAGGCGGGCCGGCGCCGCGCGCCCGGCACCCGCACGCCCGTCGCGCTGACGGTGCCCGCGCTCGTCGCCGTCGCGTTCCTGCTGATGCCGCTCGTCGGCATCCTCGCCCGGACCTCCTGGAGCGAGCTCGGCACCCATCTGACCAGCCCGGGCGTCACCGAAGCACTCAGCCTCTCGCTGCTGGTCTCCTTCTGGGCGCTGGGGCTGTCGCTGCTGCTGGGCGTACCGCTGGCCTGGCTGCTGGCCCGGGTCGACTTTCCCGGCAAGGCGCTGGTCCGCTCGCTGGTGCTGCTGCCGATGGTGCTGCCGCCGACCGTCGGCGGGGTCGCCCTGCTGCTCGGCTTCGGCCGCCGCGGAGTCCTCGGCCCCTGGCTGGAGGACACCTTCGGCATCGTGCTGCCGTTCCACACCTCGGGCGCCGTGGTCGCCGCCACCTTCGTCGCGATGCCGTTCCTCGTCATCAGCCTGGAGGGCACGCTCGCCGGGCTGCGCCCCCGTTACGAGGAGACCGCGGCCTCCCTCGGCGCCTCACCCGTCCGGGTCTTCTGCACGGTCACCCTTCCCATGGTCGCCCCCGGCCTCGCTGCCGGCGCCGCGCTGACCTGGGCCCGCGCGCTCGGCGAATTCGGTGCCACGATCACTTTCGCCGGCAATCTGCCCGGCACCACCCAGACCCTGCCGCTCCAGGTCTATCTGCTGCTCCAGGACTCCCCGGAGGCCGCCACCTCGGTCTCGCTGCTGCTGCTCGCCATCGCCATGGCCGTGCTGATCTGCCTGCGCGGCCGCTGGACCGGTGCTACGACCGCCCGCCCGGCCCGCGACGTGCGGGCCGCCGAGGACACCGACCTCCCGGCCCCCGCCACCACCGCCGGCGAACCGACCGCCACCCCGTCCGCCCCCGCCCGGGAACGCTGGCCGCTGCACGCCGACGTCACCGGCTTCAACCAGCTGACCCTGGACGCCGAACCGGGCACCACCATCGCCGTCGTCGGCCCGAACGGAGCCGGCAAGACCACTCTGCTGCGCGCCCTGCTCGGCCTCACCCCGCGCGCCCACGCCTCCCTCCACCTCGGCGACACCGACGTCACCACGCTGCCCCCGCACCGCCGCGGTGTCGCCTGGGTCCCCCAGGACGGCGCGCTCTTCCCGCATCTGAGCGCCCTGAGCAACACGGCATACGGGCTGCGGGCCCACGGCGTCGCCCGGGCCGAGGCCCGCCGCGCCGCCCAGCAGTGGCTCGACCGGCTCGGCGTGGGCCCTCTCGCGCACCGCAAGCCCGCCCAGCTCTCCGGCGGGCAGGCGCAGCGCGTCGCACTGGCGAGGGCGCTCGCCGCCCGGCCCCGGCTGCTGCTGCTCGACGAGCCGCTCGCCGCGCTCGACCAGACCACCCGGGCGCATGTCCGCCACACCCTGCGCAGCCATCTGGCGGGCTTCGGCGGCGTCTGCCTGATCGTCACCCACGACCCGGTCGAAGCGGTCTCGCTCGCCGACCGCGTCCTCGTCCTCGACGACGGCCGAGCCCTCCAGGACGCCCCGCCCGCCGAGGTCACCCGCCATCCGCGCTCCCCCTGGGTCGCCCGGATGCTGGGCCGCAACGCCTGGCCGGGCGTCGCCGCCGGCGACGGTCTCGGACTCGCCGCCGGCGGTCGTCTCGTCGTCGCCGACCCCCTCCCGGAGGGTTCCCGGGCGCTGGCGATCATCGCCCCGGAGGCCGTGTCGCTCCACCTCGACAAGCCCGCCGGCAGCCCCCGCAACATCTGGCCCGGGACCGTACGGGAGATCACCTCGGCGGGCAGCCGGCTGCGGGTACTGGTCACCTCGCAGCAAGCCCCCGACCTGGTGGCCGAAATCACTCCATCGGCCGCCCTCGAACTCGGCCTCGCCGACGGGGTGTCCGTATGGACCAGCGTCAAGGCCACCGAGGTCTCGCTCGTGACGCTCTGAGGATCAGCCGTGCGGCGCGGCCGTCGGCTCCAGCACGAACACCGGGATCACCCGGTCCGTCTTGCGCTGGTAGTCGTCGTAGTCGGGGTACGCCTCGACCGCGCGCCGCCACCACAGCGCCTTCTCCTCACCGGTCACCTCACGCGCCGTCATGTCCTGCCGCACCGGGCCGTCCTGCAGCTCCACCCGGGGGTCCGCCACGACGTTGTGGTACCAGACCGGGTGCTGGGGCGCGCCGCCCAGGGAGGCCACGACGGCGTACGTGCCGTCGTGCTCCACCCGCATCAGCGGGCTCTTGCGGATCTTTCCGCTCTTCGCTCCCCGGGTGGTGAGGACGACGACGGGCATCCCGCGCATCGTGGTGCCCTCCGTGCCGCCCGAGCTCTCATACAGTGCGACCTGATCGCGCACCCACTGCGCCGGGCTCGGTTCGTACTCACCCTGTAGAGGCATGCTGTCCGTCCCATCTGCCAAGACACGAGTGGTGACCGGTGGGGTACCGACCGATCACCGCCGACCGGGTTGTGCGGGTCACCGGCGGGCGCTCAGCGCGCGCCGGTGACCGCCTGACCTTCGCTCAACAAGCAAGGCGGGCGCAATCATCCCGGGCCCGCCGCCGTGTCCCGAACGCGCCGTCCGCCGCGCCCTTCCGCGGGCCGTGCCGCCGCCCTACGGTCTCGCGCATGACCACCCAGCGGTTCACTCCCGGCTCCGCCGCGCCCCCCGCCTCCCACACCACCCTCGAACGCAACGCCATCGGCACCGGTGACCTGGTCTTCTTCGTCGTGGCCGCGGCCGCCCCACTGACCGTCATGGCCGGTGCGGCGCCGGTGGCGATCGCGATGGCCGGCCGGGCGGCGCCGCTGGGCTACCTCCTGTCCGGGCTGCTGCTGATCGTCTTCGCCGCCGGCTTCACCGCGATGAGCCGCTACGTCCGCAACGCCGGCGCGTTCTACGCCTACATCGGGCGCGGGCTCGGCCGGGCGGCCGGCGCCGGTTCGGCGTATGTGGCCCTGCTGTCGTACAACGCCGTCGAGGTCGGGCTGCTGGCGGTCTTCGGACGGTTCACCGCATCGGGGTTCCGGGCGCTGACCGGTGCGCAGGTGCCCTGGTGGGCCTGGGCGCTGGCGGGCCTCGCGGCGATCGCACTCCTCGGCTACCGCAGGGTCACCCTGAGCGCCAAGGTGCTCGGTGCCGCGCTCGTGCTGGAGGTGCTGATCCTGCTCGTCTTCGAGGTCGCGGTGTACGCGCACGGCGGCGGGCCCGACGGACCGCGGTTCGGGGCGCTCTCGCCGGAGCACCTGGGCACCGCGGGCGCCGGCGGTATGTTCGTGCTGTCCGTCGGCGCGTTCGTCGGCTTCGAGGCCACCGCGATCTACGCCGAGGAGGCGCGCCGGCCGGAGCGCTCGGTGCCGCGCGCCACCTGTGCGGCCGTCGGATTCCTCGCGCTCTTCTACACCTTCACGGTCTGGACGATCGTCAACGCCTACGGGGCGGACCGCGTGCAGGCGGTGGCCCACGGCGGTGCGGGCACGGACATGGTCTTCGCCGCCACCGGACGGTTCGCCGGTGCCTGGGCCGCCGACGCGATGCACGTCCTCATCGTCACCAGCACCTTCGCCGCCACCCTCGCCTTCCACAACGGCGCCACCCGCTACTTCTACGCCCTCGGCCGGGAACGTCTGCTGCCGCGCCGCCTGGGCACGGTCACCGCGCACAGCCGGTCCCCGGCCTCGGCCGTCCTCCTCCAGTCGGCGATCGCCCTGCTCGTCGTCCTCGCCACGGTTCTCACCGGCCGGGACCCCTACACGGTCACCTTCCTGTGGACCAGCGGCACCGGGATCCTCGGCGTCATGCTGCTGCAGGCGCTCGCCGCCCTCGCCGTCGTCGGCTTCTTCCGCCACGACCGCCGGGGGCTGCCCGCCTGGCGCGTGCTGGCCGCGCCGCTGCTCGCCGCGGCCGGCCTGGCCACGGTGATCGTGCTGGTCTGCGCCGACTTCGGCCTGCTGACGAACGCGCCGACGGGCACCAACATCGCACTGCTGGTACCCCTGCCGCTCGCCTTCGCGCTCGGTTCGGCCGTGGCGCTGCGCATCCGCCGCCGCGACCCGCGGGCCTACCAGCGGCTGACGGCGGGGGAGACGGAGCCGGCGCCGGCGCCCGGCTGAGCAACCGGGTGCCGGCGCCGGGAAGTTGCGCCGCGACGTCCCGGCCCGCCGCGCCCCTAGGGTGCGGCGGGCCGGGACCCGTGGTCAGGACACCAGCTCCACCGTCTGACGGCTACGGCGGTGCTGCTCCTCCCAGTTCGTCAGCGCCGCGCCACAGGCGTGGTCGAGATGGCGCAGCCCGCTCAGATCGAGCCGCACATCGCGGTCGGCGGGCAGCGCCTCGAGCTGGTCGAGGATCTTCGGCAGCCGCAGGAAGGTGGCGTTGCCGACGGCCCGTACCAGCACCGGCTCGTCCTCGTCGGCCGGAGTGTCGACCTCGAGGTGCACATGGGAGGTCTCCCAGGCCGTCTTCACGACGGCCATCAGCAGACCGATCAGGACGCCCTCGAACATGTTCACCGTGACGATCGCGATGGCGGTGACCAGCAGCACGACCGCCTCACCGCGGTGTTCGCGCCACAGCGGCCGCAGCGCGCGCACCGGGATGAGCTTGCAGCCCGAGTACACCAGGACGCCCGCCAGCGCGGCCAGCGGCACCACGCCCAGCGCGGCCGGGAACGCCGCGGCGAACACCAGCAGCCAGACGCCGTGCAGCACCCGGGAGGCCTTGGTCTTCGCGCCCGCATGGACGTTGGCGGCGCTGCGCACGATGACCGCGGTCATCGGCAGCGCACCGAGCACACCGCATACGGCGTTGCCCGCGCCCTGGGCCATCAGCTCCTTGTCGTAGTCGGTCTTCGGCCCGTCGTGGAGCCGGTCGACGGCGGCGGCGCTGAAGAGGGACTCGGCCGAGGCGATCAACGCGAAGGCCAGCACCGTGCCGATCACCCCGATGTCGGCGAGCCGGCCCAGGTCGGCGAGGCCGGGCGGCTGGATCGCGTCCAGCAGCCCGCTGACCTCGACCCGGGCGACCGGCAGGTCCAGCGCCCAGACCGCGGTGGTGGCGAGCGCCACCGCCGCCAGCGGCGCGGGCAGGATCCGTGCCGCGCGCCGCCAGCGGGGCCACAGCACCAGGACGGCGATGGTGCCGGCGCCGATGGCCAGCGCACTCAGCGCGGTCTGGGACCGTACGGTGTCGGCGACCAGGCCCGGGAGCGAGCCGATGTTGGCCAGTCCGCTGCCCGGTGCCTTGGCGTCGGTGAGGGCGTAGAGCTGTCCGGCGATCAGCACCAGGCCGATGCCGGCCAGCATGCCCTGGACGACGGCGACCGAGATCGCCCGGAACCAGCGCCCCAACTTCAGTGCGCCCATGGCCAGTTGCAGGGCGCCCGCGGCCAGCACCAGCGCACCCAGCGTGCCGACGCCGTACTCCTTGACGGCCTCGAAGACCAGCACCGTCAGGCCCGCGGCCGGGCCGCTGACCTGCAGGCTGCTGCCGGGGAGCAGACCGGTGAGCAGTCCGCCGACGATACCGGTGACCAGCCCCAGCTCGGCCGGTACGCCGGAGGCGACCGCCACCCCCACGCACAGCGGGACGGCGACCAGGAAGACGACGAGGGAGGCGGTGAAGTCCGCCCGGAACGAGGTGAGTTTCTTCATGAGGGGCACCTGTGCCTTCACAGCGGGAGGAACAGGTCGGTGGCCGGATGGTGGGCGGCCACCATGCCGGTGTGGACTTCGTAGAACCAGCCGTGCAGGTTCACCTCGCCGGCGGCCAGCCGCTCCTGGACACAGGGGTAGCCGCGCAGCCGGTCGAGCTGTTCGCGCACATGCTGCTGGACCGCGGCGGAGACGGTCGGCTCCGCGTCGTCGGGCAGCTGGTCGGAGAGCTGCTGCGCCAGCCAGTCACGGACGGCGGGCGCACCGGTCAGGTCCTCGCCGCGGGCCTTGGCGCCGACCGCGCCGCAGTGCGAGTGACCGCACACCACGATGTCGGCCACCTGCAGCACGCGCATCGCGTACTCGATGGTGGCGGCCTCCGCGCAGGCCGCCATGCCCTCTTGGTAGGCGGGGACGGCGTTGCCCGCCGTCCGCAGTTCGAACAGTTCGCCGGGCCGCGCGCCGGTGATCAGGGACGGCACGACACGGGAGTCGGAGCAGGTGATGAACAGGGCGAGGGGCGACTGGCCGGCCGCGAGCCGGCCGTAGGTCTCCTGCTCCTCACGCCGGTCGGCGATACGGGCCATCAGGCCCCGGGCATGCTGGATGAAGGTCTCCACTGGGAGGTCTCCTGCTGATGAGGGTTGCCACTGTGGGGTGGTGGCGGAAACGTGCGAGGTGCGGATGGTGCGGCAAGACCGCCACGACCGCCCTCAGCAGCGGAAGACGCAGTGCAGGACGGGGAGTCTCTCCGGTCTCGACGCGGCCTTGGTCGAGCTGTGTGCGGGAGCGGGGTCGGTCTCCTCGGCGCCATGACGCAGCCGGTCGACGTTGCCGTACGGCAGCGGCCGGCCGCCGTGCCTGGGGACCCCGACGGCGGTGTGCGCGGAGCCGCGGGCCTTGCCGCGCTCGTTCTCGCGCTTGGTCTTTTCCTCGTTGGTGTCGCCGACGGGCTGGGCGGACTTGGTGCCCGCGGGCTGGCCGGTTTTTGCGAGGGCAAGTGCGGGCGCACTGGCGGCCGTTGACGCGCCGCCGAGCAGGAACGCCAGGACCACGGCGAGGACGGCCAGCGCGAAGCGGCACGCGCGCAGCGCCGGTGCGCAGGGTATGCCGGTGCCCTTCCGCGTCATCGCTCCCCCGTGGATCGTCCACACGACTAAAACGTCCCCCAATAGTGCATCACATAGGTTTCCCGTGTGTTAATGAGAAATGACATCAAGTTTCAAGACATTCTTGGATGTTGCGGCAGGTGTCGGAAGTGACGTCCGGATACCCGCCTGCCGTCGCTGCCGGCCGGGTTTCAGGTCCGTTCCGTCTGCGACCGCGGTGCCGCGGGGGCCGGAACGGTGGCCGCGGGCCGTCTGGCGGCCCAGGCGACGAGGGGCACGATCGCCAGTGCGAGGATGCCGCCGGACAGCGCCAGCGTCGTGAATCCCCCGGCCACCACGATCAGCCCGGAGGACGCGCCGCCGGTCGCGCCGGCGACGGCTATGCCGACGTCCACCAGCCCCTGTGCCGCGGCCCGGTTGGCGGGCGGCAGGGCGTCGGTGACGATGGCGGTACCGCTGATCAGGCCGAAGTTCCAGCCGAGGCCGAGCAGCATCAGCGCAGCGGCGAGGGCGGGTACGGAGTGCGGTGACGCCGTGGCCGCGAGGACACCGGCCGCCAGCAGGGTCACCCCGGACGCGGCGGCGGTCCACAGCCGGCCGACCCGGTCGACGAGCAGCCCGGTCAGGGGCGACGGCAGGAACATCGCGCCGACGTGGAGGGCGATGACGAACCCGGCCTCCTGGGTGCCGTGCCCGTGTGCGCGCATGTGCACGGGGGTCATCGTCATGATCGCGATCATGACGAGTTGGGTGAGGACCATGACCAGCGTGCCCATGACCACCCGCCCGCGCTGCGGGGGTGGGACCGGTCGGTCGTCCGCCCCCGGAGTGCCGTCGGTCGCCCGGGACGCCTTCTCGGCCAGCGTCTGGGCCAGCCGCAGCGGATCGGGCCGCAGCAGGAAGGCGAGGACGACCGCGGCCGCTCCGAAGGCCGCGGTGGCCAGCATGAACGGCCCGGCGAGGCGCGGGATGCCCCAGGAGTGCGCGAGCCGACCGGTCAGCGTGACCAGGTTGGGGCCGACCACCGCGCCGAGCGTGGTGGCGAAGAGCACCGTGCTCACCGCGCGGCCGCGGCGCGCGGGGGAGGCCAGATCCGCTCCCGCGTAGCGCGCCATCAGGTTCGTCGCGGTGCCGGCCCCGTACACCAGCAGACCCAGGAAGAGCAGCGGAGCGCTGTCGACGGCGGCCGCCGCGACGACGCCGAGGCTGCCGAGCGCCCCGGCGCCGTAGCCGAGCGCGAGCCCGGGGCGCCGGCCCCAGCGCCGGCAGATCCGGCCGATGCCCACGGCGCCGAGCGCGGACCCGGCGGTGAACAGCGCGCTGGGCACGCCCGCCAGACCGGTCGAGCCGAGCATCTCCTCGGCGAGCAGGGCGCCGACGGTGATCCCCGCGGCGAGGCCCGCACCGCTGAGGATCTGGGACAAGACCAGCACGGCCAGAATGCGCCGCTGTTCGGGGATTTCGCGCATGGCCGACGCGCCGTTCCTGGGCGTCATGGTTCCTTTCCGATCGGGAGGGTGTCTGTTAGGCGGTCGACATGGGTTCGAGCGCCGCGATGTCCGAGAGCGACAGGTTCATCTGCTGGTGCAGGAAGCGCACGATCGTCCAGTGCGGCAGTGCGCCCTCGTCGAACGGGCCGAACTCCCGGCAGTACAACGGGATCCAGCGCAGGGCCTCTTCGAGCGCCTGCTCCCGGCCCGGCTCCTGCTGGTAGTCCTCGTAGGCGATGCTGCGGTGTTCGATGAAGCACCGCCCCGGAAGCCGTTCCTCGCACAGGGCACGGTATTCGCGGGTCTGCAGGATGAGGTAGTGCCATATCTCGTCGATTTCCTGCTCGACCGGCAGGAACAGTCCGCCGAGCTGATCGCGGTACCGGGAGACGAGGTAGAGGTACCGCAGGCATTCGGTGACCTGCCGCGTCACGAACTCGGCGGAGAGTTCCGGGTCCTTGGCGGTGAAGTGGTCCACCACCTCGGTGTACAACGCGTCTCCGAGCAGGTCCCTCAGATCGTCGGCGGATATCCGCGGGCGGCTGGTCATGACTCTCCTGTGCGAAGTGGGGTCGGGTGCGGTGCGCGGGTCAGGTGCCGTTGGCCAGCCAGGCGTACTTTCCCGACCGCCCGATGGGGATGTGCGCGCGGTGCTCGATCCGGCAGCGCCGTCCGGTCAGTTCACCGACGCCGTGCGCCAGCTCCGCGGCCTCCGCGTCCCCGAGGGGCGCGCCGTTGAACGTCGTGTACGCCAGCAGCGCCTCGGATTCGCCGGTCAGCTGCAATTGGTGCACGAAGACGTGCGAGGACGCCTCGCCGATGCACCGGTCGAGGTCGCCCTGGGCGACGGGCCCGTGCGGGGTGCTCAGCAGTTCCTTCTGACGGCCGCAGAATTGGGCGATCTTCGACGGGTCCGGAGTGCCGTCCAGCGTGCGTGCGCAGTCGCCCGAGCGATAGCGGATCAGGGGCATGAAGGGGTTGCGCACACTGGAGACGATGAGCTCGTAGATCGTGCTTTCCGGTGCGACCGGGTGGAGTTCGACGCTCATCTTGTCGAGGTGCGGCCAGTAGGTGCCGCGTCGGTCGCTGAAGTAGAGGTAGCCGAGCTCGGTGCTGCCGAACAGGTCGATGACGGGGCAGGCGAAGTGCTGGTGCAGGAAGCGCCGGACGTTCACCGGGGTGTATTCGTAGGCGTGGATGATGCTGGCGGGCGGTGGGAAGTCGTCCCACAGCCCCCATTCGCTGACTTTGCGCACCAGATGCGCCAGGTGGTAGCCGGAGCAGTCGAGGTGGTACCAGCCACGGGGGTGCGCCTGCCGGGCGGTCCGGATCTCGGCGAGCATCCGTACGACCTCGTCGCGCTCCCACAGGGCCGGGTCGAGCCGCAGGTTGAGATAGCAGGTGCGCTCGTCGAGCCGCCGGTCGTCGAGGGTGGGCACCGGTCGGGGCGGTACGCCGCTGCGGGCGGCGTTGACCCGTGCCACATGCTCCGTCGCCAGGACCGTGGTCAGCGAGACCCGCCGGCAGCCCGACTGCCAGGTGTCGGCGATGTCGGGGTGCTCACGCCACAGCTGGTAGTAGGAGCGCAGCAGGAAGTACGGGGGCCGGATGATCTGCATTCGGGCGTGGTTGGTGCCCGTGGACAGTACGAACTCCGCCTCGCCGGCCTCCAGGGCCGCGGCCAGCCGGGGCGTCATCCAGTTCTCGGGGAAGCCGCGCGCGATCTCCGGCTTGTCGAGTATGGGGAAGTGGCCCTTCGCCAGCGACTCGCGGTAAATGGGGATGTCGCGGATCTGCTCGATGACCTCGGCGGTCGGCTGACCATCCATGGATTCCTCGTCAAGGCTCGAAAGAACGGTGCCCTTGGGGCGCATGCGGGGCGCGGGTGCCCGGGAGGGGGCGGCGGCCGGCAGTGCCGCCGGTGCCCCCTCCCGGTCCCTCAGCGGATACGGCGTCAGGAGATACAGCCGGCCTTCGGCGTGGCGCTGATGCAGCCGGACTTGGGCGCCGCGCTGATGCAACCGTTCTTCGCCGCCTGCTGTGCGGAGTTGGCGGCGAGCCAGTTCTGCCAGACGTTGTCCTGAGCCATCTTCTTGATGAGCTGTTCCATGGGAGACCTCCGGGAAGAGTGCGGAAGACATCTGGGGCACAGCGCTGACCTGCGCTGATGCCATGGCCATGAAGGTAAAAGTGTTACCAAGTGAATGTCAATCACAGGCAATGTCGATGCGGGTGGAAGTGTGGTCGGTGCGCCAACTTTGGCGGGATTCCGTCGAGTTGATCAATGGCGGGAACCAAGTGACTCACAGTCATGGCACGCCCGAATTCCTATGGTTCGACTCGTTGGCGGGCATTACTCCCCTGCATTGCCTATGCCGGCATTGAGTCGCATTGCGACCGTATTGCGCCGCACGGCGGACGCCGATCGGGTGACCTGCCGCGCACGTCCAAAGGCCGTCGGTCACCGCGGTGGAACGATCACTACCGGTTACCCGCTCATCGGTCCCGGCCCAGGGGAGTCTGCTGTGCGAATTCTGCTCATCGCCGGCGCGTTCAACAGCCTCACACAGCGCGTCCACGCCGAACTCGGCGACGCCGGACACCATGTGCGGGTGGAACTGGTGACCCGCGAGACCCCGCTGCTGGAGGTCGTGCGCCGGCATGCCCCCGAACTGATCGTGGCGCCGATGCTCAAGACGGCCGTGCCCCGCGAGGTGTGGTCCGCATACACCTGCCTGATCGTGCACCCGGGGCCCCTCGGCGACCGCGGGCCGTCCTCGGTGGACTGGGCGGTGCACCTGGGCGCGGACCGCTGGGGCGTCACGGTCCTGCAGGCCAACGAGGAGATGGACGCCGGCGACGTCTGGGCCGCGGCCGACTGCCCCGTTCCCGACGTGGGCAAGAGCGATCTCTACCGCAACGAGATCGCCGACGCGGCGGTCTCGGCGGTGCTCTCGGCCGTCGACCGGGTGGCCTCCGGCAGTCATCGCCCGCAGCCCCAGGCCACCCTGCCCGACGCCGCGAAGCCCGGCCGCCCCCGGCCGCCCCTGCGCCAGGAGCAGCGCCGGATCGACTGGCGCCGCGACCCCACCGAGACCGTCGTACGCACCCTGCGCGCGGCCGACTCCCAGCCGGGCGTACGGGACGAACTGCTCGGCGACACCTGGTTTCTGCACGGAGGTCACCCGGAGGACACCCTGACCGGCCGGCCGGGCGAGCTGCTCGCCACCCGATGTGGCGCGATCTGCCGGGCGACGGCCGACGGGGCGGTGTGGATCCCGCAGCTGCGCCGGCCGCGCCGCCCGGGGGAGCCCGGCACCTTCACCCTGCCCGCCACGCTCGCGCTGGGCGAGGGCCTCCCGCCGCTCCCCGAGGTACCGGCCCCGCTCGATCCGGGCGACGGCCCCCGCACCTGGAGCGACATCCGCTACCGCGAGGACGGCCCGGCCGGATTCCTGGAGTTCTCCTTCCCCGGCGGCGCCATGAGCACCGACCACTGCCGGCGGCTGCTGGTCGCCTACCGCCACGCCTGTACCCGGCCGACGTCCGTGCTGGTCCTCGGCGGCCGCCGGGACTTCTTCTCCAACGGCATCCACCTGAACGTCATCGAGGCCGCCGCCGACCCGGCCGAGGAGTCCTGGGCCAACATCAACGCCATCGACGACCTGGTGCACGCCGTCCTGACCACCACCGACCGGCTGGTGGTCGCCGCGCTGGGCGGCAACGCGGCGGCCGGCGGGGTGATGCTGGCGCTCGCCGCGGACGAGGTGTGGTGCCGCTCGGCGTCGGTGCTCAACCCGCACTACCGGCTGATGGGCCTCTACGGTTCGGAGTACTGGACGTACAGCCTGCCCGGCCGGGTGGGCTCCGAGGTGGCCGGGCAACTCACCGCGCGCGCCCTGCCGCTCACCGCCGCGGCCGGGCAGCGGCTCGGGCTGGTGGACCGGACCGTCGACTGCCCGCCCCAGGAGTTCGCGCCCCGGACCGCTCATCTGGCGGTCCGGTTGGCGTCCTCGCCCGCGGTCCAGGCCCGTATCGCCGGCAAGAAGGCCACCCGGGAGCGCGACGAGGCCGAACGTCCGCTGCACGCCTATCGCGAGCATGAACTGTCCCGTATGCGCGAGATCTTCTTCGACCCGGAGCAGCCCTACCACGCACTGCGACGGGCGTTCGTGCGCAAGGAGCCCGCGGCCGGCACGCCCGCGCATCTCAATGCCGCCGCGCCGGGACCGGGGGCGGCCCCGCGGTTCCGCTGAGCCCGAAGGCCGGTGGCCGAGGTCCCCCCTAGGCCACCGGCCCGTTGCGTGCACGAGCGGCGTCCGCCGCCCCGTCGGCGCCGGGTTACGTGACGGGCAGGTACTTGTAGCCGATACCGAAAACGGTGCTGATGGAGTCGCGCAGCCCCGGACCGAGGCGCCGGCGCAGCCGGGCGATGTGGACATCGACGGTGCGTGTACTGGATTGGCAGCTGGGCCAGACCGCGGCCATCAGCTGCTCCCGGGTGAAGGCGCGCTGGGGATGCAGCACCAGGTGGGCGAGCAGATCGAATTCCAGTCGTGGCAGGCAGACTTGGCGGCCTCTGATGAATACGGTCCGGGCCGCGGTGTCGATCTGGATCGGCTCGGGCCGGGCGACTCGGCCGGCCGGGGCCGGATCCATGGAGCCGGGTGGTTCCTCACGCGGTGGTGCCAGAATGATGTGGACCTCGTCCGAGGGCAGCCGGTGCACCGAGACGGGTTCCAGGTCGTGCAGGGTCAGTTGCCACTTGCCGTCGGGGAGCCGGTCGACCGCCAGGGGTGGCCCTTCGCCGGGCCCGGCTATCGCCGGACGGCCGAAGCCGGTCTCCGGTCGCCACGCAAGCGGGGTCGTCGAGGAGTTCATAAACATGATCTGGGCCCATTCCTCTTGCAAAGCAGGCGTGTACGGACAGACATGGCGGTGCTCGACGTTCAAGGTGTGCAGGTGCTGCGCACAGTCGCGACGCAGTCCGGGGTCGAGGCGGTGAACGGCGAGCCGGCACCTCCGTCGCAGGTGCGCCCAGCGGGGGCGATCGCTCCGGTCGTGCCGTGGGAACGCTCGCGTCCACGCCTGTGGTCGGCCATGACGTGGTGCGATGCCGCGGCCTCCGGTCCAGTCGAACGCTACATGTGATCGAGCGGTTCCGGAAAGTAGCTTCCGCTAATTTCGGTTGCTCTTGAGCCGAATCCGTGTTTGTGCGGAGCCGTGTCGGGCGGCGGAGTGGCAGGCCGCGTCCGGGTGGGCCGTTGTTTCCTTCCGTAAGCGCACGGGAAATTGAGGGAACGCTGCCAGATGGCGCCCGCCCGCCCTGGCTTCCATGCCGCGCCGCCCACCCGTCCGGCATGGCTCAAAACCATCGGCCGGCTGGCCGTGATCCGCGGACGGTTGTCGGATGGTCTGTACCTGTGGGCGTTGTCGTGGTGGGGTGCCCGGCAGGCGTCCGACCGGCCGTTCGGCGCGCGCCGCGCGGTGGGCGTGGTTCCGGCCGCCGTGTGCCGTCGGCGCGACCGTGGTCCCGGGGGCTCGATTCCGGCCTTCGCCGGCGCTCTGGCTCGCGCTCAAGTCGGCGGATGCGGAGGGGTGTCGGTTGTTGATGTCCGCTTGTGGGGAGCTTGTGAAGGTGTGAATATGCCAAATAAATGACCTGTAGAGGCTGTGGCTCCGAGGGGCGGCAAAGCGGAGGGCTTCCGGGGGTCGGCCGGAAAGTGGTTTCCTTTTCAATTTCATCGCGGCGAAACGGTGCGGAACCAGATATTCCAGACGACTGTTTTCGCAATGAGTTGAGGGTGAGTAGGGTGTGCCCCGCTGTCACTTGACCGGTGACAGGGTCCAGTTGAATTCGGCGCGGCTGGAATGCGGTGTGGGGGATGACGCCTTCGTGACCGGGAGGGGACCATGGCGGCCGGCTCTTTCGAGGGACAGTACGTATGGAGTCCGGCGGCCGACGACCGGGCGCTGGCGCGGGCGTGCATGGACGTCAGGGCCGGCCGGTACCTGAGCGCGCACGAGGTGCTGGAGGAGGCCCGGGAGGACTTCGAGGTACGTGCCCACCGCTCGCTCGTCCTGGCGTCCGTGGCCGCCGACTCGGACCTGGCGGAGCGCTGGCTGGCCGAAGAGCCGGGACCGGAGGCGGCGTTGCTCTGGGCGCGGGTGGCGATGCTGCGCGCCCTGCGCATGGCCGATGCCGGGGACCGGAGGCAGGGCGCGCTGGCCCGGATAGCGCAGACGGCGTGCGAGCGGGCGGCGAAGGAGCTGCCCGAGGACCCCACCCCCTGGGTCGCCCAGCTGGCGCTGGCCCGCCTCGACCGCCACCAGGACCCCGCGCCACAGGGGCTGCTGACCGCGCCGACCGGTCCGTGGTACCTCTTCGCCCACATCCTCCGGCTCGACTCCTGGCACCGCGAGGCGCACCACCGCTTCCTGTCGTTCTTCTTCACCCGGTACGGCGGCTCGTCCGGCGCGAGCTGGGACGTCGCCGCGTTCCTGAGCCAGCGGGCCCCGGCCCACTCGCCCCTGCGGCTGCTGCCGCTGGTGGCACTGGTCGAGGACTACAACCCGTCCGCCCTGCTCGCGGACCGCACATGGGAGCAGCCCCAGTGGATCAGCACCGCCATGGGCATCTACCGCAACTGGTTTCCCCGGGTCGCCGATTACCGCTTCACACCGGTCCTGGACCTGGCGTACCTGGCGCATGCGCTGTTCATGGCGAAACATGAATTCGAGGCGCGGGAGGTCTTCACGGCGATGGGCCCCTATGCGTCACGCATGCCCTGGAGTGCGTTCGGCGATCCGGCCGAACAATTGACCAGGGCCAGACGCTCCTGCGGACTCCCCGTACCGCATGGCCACTGAGGGAGTGTGCCGGGCGCTGTCGTACGCCGGTTTCCGGTGGGCGTCGCGCGCATTTCCGTGGAAGCGTTCTCAGACGCCTCCACAGATTCTCCGCATGCGTATCGGGCGTTCGACCCTCTCGACCCGCTCAATTCTCCCCACGAATTTCCCAGAAAGGTTGCGGCTGTGTCCGAGCGTACTTCCCTTGCCCGCTCGAAATCCCCCCACCATCCGGCGAGTCCCGTCACCCTCGACGACGACGCGACACTGCACGCCATGGGTTATCCGCGGAAACTGACCCGCAGATTCCGGGCGTTCGACAATTTCGCCATCTCCTTCACCATCATCAACATCATTTCCGGGATCTTCTCCTCCTTCGGTTTCGGGATGAACGCCGGCGGCCCACGGATCCTGATCTTCGGCTGGGTCGCCGTATCGATCATGGTGCTGTTCGTCGGTGCCGCGATGGGCGAGATCGCCTCCGCCTACCCGACCAGCGGCGCGCTCTACTTCTCGGCCGGCAAGCTCGCCAAGCGGCACAAGGGCGCCTGGTCCTGGTACACGGGCTGGCTGAACTTCGTCGGCCAGGTCGGCGGCACGGCCGCCACCAACTTCGCCGCCGCCACCTTCATCCAGGCATTCATCGCCATGCAGTGGCCGTCCTACGAACCGACACCGCAGCAGACGGTCGGCATCACCGCGGCCATCCTTCTCCTCCAGGCGCTGGCGAACACCTATACGGTGCGGCTGGTCGCCCTGGTGAACCGGATTTCCGTGTGGTGGCTGCTGATCGGCCTGGTGGTGATCGTCGGCGCGCTGACCCTGATACCCGACCACCATCAGTCGCCTTCCTTCGTGACCCACTTCGTCAACAACACCGGCTTCACCCACGCGATGTACGGCGGAATGCTGGGCCTGCTCGTCACCAGCTGGACCTTCACCGGTTTCGACGGCAGCTTCCACATGTCCGAAGAGACGGTGAAGGCGACGGTCAACGCGCCCAGGGGCATCATGCGGGCCATCACCTACTCCGCGATCACCGGGCTGATCCTGATGCTCGCTCTGGTGTACGCAATCCGCGACTACGGCCATGCCGCGACCGCCGAAGCGCCTCCGGTGCAGATTCTCGTCGACGCACTCGGCCAAAGCACCGCGAAGTTCCTGCTGTTGATCGTGATCGGCGCCATGCTGTTCTGCGGACTCGCCAACATGACCAGCAATACCCGGCAGATCTTCGCCTTCTCACGCGACGGCGCGATGCCCGGCTCGCGGTGGTGGCATTCGGTCTCCGCCCGCACCCGTACCCCCGTCAAGGCCGTCTGGCTCGCGGCGGCCTGTCCGCTGGTGCTGGTGCTGCCCGGCTGGTGGTCGCACACCGCCTTCACCGCCGTGGTCAGCGTCAACGTCGTCGGGCTGTTCCTCGCCTACGCGGTACCCATCTTCCTGCGGCTGCGGCTGGACGACTTCCAGGCCGGACCGTGGAACCTCGGCCGCTACGGCAAGCCCGTCGCGGCGATCGCGGTGACCTGGATCCTGGTCAGCAACGTGCTGTTCATGCTGCCCCAGGCGTCCCCGATCACCCCCGCCTCCTTCAACTACGCACCCATCGCACTGACGGTGGTGCTGATCATCGCGACGGTGTGGTGGTTCGCCACCGCCCGGCGGCGCTTCCAGGGCCCGGTCAGCTACGGCCGCCCCGACGAGGTCGCGGCCATGGACCTCATCTGAACCACTCCGCCCCCTGACCCCACCAGAAGGGACGATCCCCGGCATGCCCCCGATAGGCGAAGCCCCGCACCCGCACCCGCAGCCGACCGCCGCCGGCGAACTCACCGTCGAACCCGCCACGTCGGAGGACTGGCGCCAGGTGGTGCGGTGGGCCGCAGACGAACAGTGGAACCCCGGCCGCGACGACACCGCCTGCTTCCACCCCACCGACCCCGCCGGCTTCTTCCTCGGCCGCCGCGCCGGACGGGCCGTCTCCGCGGTCTCCGTCGTCAACTACTCCGACCGCTACGCCTTCCTGGGCTACTACCTGGTCCACCCCGACCACCGCGGGCAGGGCCTGGGGCTCGCCACGTGGCGCGCCGCCGTCCCGCACGCCGGCGCCCGGACCGTGGGCCTGGACGCGGTGCCCGCCCAGCAACCGACGTACCGGCGCGCCGGGTTCACCCCCGCCTACGACACCATCCGCTACGGGGGACGCCCCACCCGTCCCGGCACGGTGCCGCCCGCGCACGTCGTCCCCGTCACCGGGTGTCACCTCGAGGCCCTCGCCGCCTACGACCGGCGCTGCTTCCCCGCCGACCGGCGGGCCTTCGTCGCCCGCTGGCTGACGGCCCCCGGCCACATCGCCCGCGCCTACGTCCGTGACGGCGCGATCGCCGGCTACGGAGTCATCCGGCCGGCCCACACCGGCCACCGCGTCGGCCCGCTCTTCGCCGACACCCCCGAAGCCGCCGAGGCGCTCTTCGACGCCCTCACCGCCTGTGTCGAGCCGTCCGCGGAGGTCTTCCTCGACGCCCCCGAACCCCGGCGCGCCGCCCACGCCTTGGCGACCAGCCGCGGGCTGACCCCCCGCTCCCACACCGTCCGTATGTACACCGGACCGGTCCCGCCCCCCGACCGGCACCGCACCTACGGGGTGACGAGCCTGGAACTGGGCTGATCCGCCGCAGGGTCCCGGGCGCCCCGAACGGGACGCCATCGGGCCGCGTCAGGCGCCGACGGTGCCGTCGATGCCCTCGCGGAGGAGGTCGGCGTGGCCGTTGTGACGGGCGTACTCGTGGATCAGGTGGAGCATCACCAGGCGCAGGGAGACCTCTTCTCCCCACCGCGGCTGATAGGCCGTCACATCGAGGGAGGCGGCCGCCTGTTCGATGCGGCGGGAGTGCGCCACCTCGGACTGCCAGGCGGCGAAGGCCTCGGCGCGGGTGGATCCGTCGGCGTCATAGGCCACCTGGTAGTCGCCGTCGGCCGACCAGACGAGCGGGACGTCCTCGCCGTTGATCACCCGGCGGAACCAGGAGCGCTCCACCTCGGCCATGTGCCGCACCAGGCCGAGCAGGGAGAGCGTGGAGGGCGGCATGGACCGGCGGCGCAGCTCCTCGTCGGAGAGGCCGTCGGTCTTCATGGCGAGTGTGGCGCGGTGGAAGTCGAGATAGGCCCGCAGGGTCTCCCGCTCGCCGGCGCGTACGGGCGGGGAGGGGCGTTCGGTGGTCATGGCGGCGACGGATTCCTTCGGGAGGGCGGACGCGCGGGAGCGGAACGTCCGCCGGGGCCGGAACGCTCCGGCCCGGCCGGGGAGACGGCCGAGGCGATCTTCCCGGCCGGTGCGGGCCGCCGCAAGCGGTTTTGTGTGCGGGCGGTCCGCCGCAGCGCGCGGCATCGACGTGCCGGCCGTCGGCACGTCGATGTCCCTCCGTATGGCTCCGCACCCCGTAGGCGGTACGGGTGCCGGCCTCAGGGATTCACGGCAGATACCGCTCGATGGCGCCGGGCCCCTCCTCGGCGATGAGGCGCTTGGCCCATTCCAGGCTCTGGGGGGTGGGCTCGCGTCCGGAGGCCTTCACCAGGTCCTCGGGGTCGTAGGGCCGCTCGCTACCGGTGTACAGCTGGGTCGGCCGGTGCTGGGCCGACTGCTCTCTGCCATTGGTCGTCACAGGTCCTCCTTCGTCCGCGCCCGCCGGGTCGCCGGGACCTCGCTTGGTTCCATCATGGGACCGGCTTCGAACACCCGCACCCCCTAGGGCCCGTCCGACCCTGACCCACCGGACACGCCCCGAGCCGGCGCGGGCCCGGCCGACGGCCGACGGGCTCCGGGATACCGCGGTGGAAACGCCTGCTCCGTCCAGATCGTCTTGCCGTACGGCGCGTAGCGCGTGCCCCAGCGCTGGACGATCTGCGCGACGATGAACAGCCCCCGCCCGCCCTCGTCGTCGCTGGCGGCGTGCCGGAGGTGCGGGGAGGTGTGACCGGTGTCGGAGATCTCGGTCAGCAACGTCAGGTCGCGCAGCAGGCGCAGATGCAGCGGCCCCGCCGCGTGCCGTACCGCATTGGTGACCAGCTCGCTGACCACGAGTTCGGTGGTGTACGACAGCTCCTCCAGGCCCCACGTCCGCAGCTGCCCGGTGGCCAGCTCCCGGGCCCGGCCCACCGCGGCCGGCTCGGCGGGCAGCTCCCAGGCCGCGACCTGCCGGGCGTCCAGCTCGCGGGTGCGCACCAGCAGCAGCGCGGAGTCGTCGGCGGCCGGACCGTCCGGCAACAGCTCCGCGAAGGCCCGGTCGCACAGCTCGTCCAGCGGTCTGCGGTGGTCGGCCAGCACCCGGCCCAGCAGCTCCAGCCCCTCGTCCACATCCCGCTCACGGGCCTCGACCAGCCCGTCCGTGAAGAGCGCGAGCAGGCTGCCCACCGGCAGTTCGAGCTCCAGCGATTCGAACGGCAGGCCCCCGAGGCCCAGTGGCGGGCCGGCCGGCAGATCCGGGAAGTACAGTCCGCCGTCCGCGTCGACCACGGCCGGCGGCAGATGGCCGGCCCGCGCCATCGTGCAGTGCCGTGAAACGGGGTCGTAGACCGCGTACAGGCAGGTCACGCCGGTGGCGACATCGTCCGGGGCGGCATCGGTGCCGATCCGGTCCGGCCGGTCCTCGGCGGTCTGTCCCACCAGGTCGTCGAGCCGGCTCAGCAGCTCGTCGGGGGAGAGGTCGAGCCTGGCCAGGGCGCGTACGGTCGTCCTCAGCCGCCCCATGGTGGCGGCCGCCTCCAGGCCATGGCCGACCACGTCGCCGACGACCAGCCCGACCCGGGTGCCGGAGAGCTCGATGACGTCGAACCAGTCGCCGCCGACGCCGGCCCCTTCGTCGCTGGGCAGATAGCGGTAGGCCAGATCCACCGCGGACTGCTCGGGCAGGTGCTGCGGCAGCAGATTGCGCTGGAGGGTCAGCGCGGCGGTGTGCTCCCGGGTGAAGCGGCGGGCGTTGTCCAGGCACACCGCCGTTCGGGTGACCAGCTCGTCGGCCAGCTCGACCTCACCCTTGTCGAAGAGCGAGGGCAGCTCCCCGCGGCTGAAGGTCACCAGGCCCATCGGAGCCCCACCGGACCGCAGCGGCACGACCATGCTGCTCTCCCCGCGCACCATCCCGCCGGAGGACAGGCTGCGGTACGGCAGCGAACCGGGCGGGTACGCGACGCGGTACGGGTCGTGCGGCGGGGCGCCGGGCGGGTCGTCGGCGCGGCGGGTGGCGACCCGGACCAGCGTGGGCAGGGTGCCGTTGCCCGGATCCGGCTCCGCGCCCTCCAGCACCGACTGCACCAGGTCGACGGTGACCATGGCGGCGAAGTCCGGCACCGCCACCTCGGTCATCTCCCGGGCGGTGACGGCCATGTCGAGCGTGGTGCCGATCCGGGCACCGGCCGCCACCAGCAGGTTCAGCCGGCGCTGCGCCTGATAGCGCTCGGTGATGTCGAAGGCGTCCTCGCACACCCCGATCACCTGCCCGCGGGCGTCCTGCAGCCGGTAGTAGGAGCACGACCAGACGTGATCGGGGCCCGGTTCGGAGGGCTGCTGGCCGACGAAGTGCAGGTCGAGGACCGGTTCGCCGGTGTCGAGGACGTTGTTCATGACCTTTTCGAGGGTGCGCGGATACCCCTCGGTCACGAACTCGCCGTCGGGGTACAGATCGTCGGCCCGGACGCCGAGGAACTCCCGCAGCGGCCGCCCTATCTCCCGTACAAACGCGGTGTTCGCCCAGGTCAGCCGCAGATCGGGGGCGTAGATGCCCAGGCCCACCGGGGACTGGGTGGCAAGTCCGTGCAGCATCGACTGCTGGGAGTCCCACCCCTGTTGTTCGTCCAGCGCGGCCGCCACCAGGACGCGGGCCGGGGCGGCACCCGCGCCGGCGGGGACGCTCAGCGCGCAGGTGGTGATCGCCACCGGCAGCAGCCGGCCGTCCCGGTGCCGCGCCGTACGGGGCTCGCTCCCGCTGAGCGACGCCTCCGGAGCCCGTTCGGCCCACGCGGGACCGGCCGCCTCGGCTGGCGCCAGGAAGGTCTCCAAAGGGCGGCCGATGATCTCGTCCGGCGCATACCCGAGGAGCCGCCGGGCCGCCGGACTCCAGCCGATGACCAGATCCCGGGCATCCAGAACCACTGTGGCCGCCCTGGTGACGTCGAGGGGACCACGGAAGTCGGCGCTCTCGGCCGCGTTCCATGCGTTCATGGCATCAACCCAGCCCGGTTCAGTACCTACAGCATCGAGCCTGATCAAGACCGGCACAACCGCGCTGCCCGGCGAGATGCGCCCTTGGTGCGGCCCCGCGGTGTCGCTGGCACAGTGGGAGAGGGCGCGAGCGACAGGAGGCGGATGTCATGTCGGCCCATCGGCCCACGACCCCGGTGCGGGGCGCTCCGTGCTGGGTCAGCCTGCTGGCCCGCGACCTGGAGGCCGCGCAGGGGTTCTACTCCGCTGTACTGGACTGGCGGTTCCGCCGGGCCAGTCTCGGCGACGAGTTCTCCATCGCCCTGCTGGACGGCGAGCCGGTGGCCGGTGTCGGTGCCCTCGCCCAGAGCCTCCAGATCGCCGTGGCCTGGACCGCGTACTTCGCGGTGGAGGACGCCGACGACACCGCGGGCCGGATCCGTGAGCGCGGTGCGACCGTCGCCGTCGGCCCGCTCAAGATCGGCCCCGGCCGCGCCGCCCTCGCCGCCGACCGCGACGGAGCCACCTTCGGCTTCTGGGAGGGCCAGACGCTGGCCTGGTCCGTCGGGCAGGGCAACGCGCCCGCATCCCTGGAACTGCGCACCCGTGACGCCTTCGAAGCCGCGATCTTCTACGCGGAGGTCTTCGGCTGGGCCTCCGAGGAGCCCGGCGGCTGCGATGTGACCTACGAACACGACCAGGTGATCGTCCGCGACGGTACGCACATCGTCGCCACCCTGCACGGCGGCGCCGTGGAGTCCGCCCCGGACCCGCGGGTGCGCCCCCGCTGGCACGTCCATTTCCCGGTCCGTGACATCGAGAAGGTGACGGCCGCCGCGGTCGCCGCCGGCGGCACCGTCACCCCCGTGACCCCGGGTGCCGAGGGCGCGGGCCGGCAGGCGGTGATCCGCGACCCCGAGGGCGGCATCTTCACCGTCACCGCGGACTAGGGCCTGACCCGTCGGACAGGCCCCAGGTGTGTTGTCCGACGGGCCATGGCCGGGCCCGGCCCTGACCCGTCGGACGTGCCCTGACCCCCGTACCTCAGCGGCCCTGCTCCGGCTCCAGCGGCGGGCACCACGCCGACTGCCGCTTCCCGCCGACCCGGCCGCAGAACCCGGCCTGGGTCGGCCGGCCCACGCCGTCGATGCGCTGCACCGACAGCAGCTTGTCCAACGGGACCTGGCGGTCCACATCACCGCCGAAGCTGATGATCCCGCTCTCCCCGTCCAGCGCCGCGTCGCCGTGGACGCCGCTGATCGCATGCCACACCGCGGGCGGCGTCAGCGGCATCTGGGCGGCTTCCTCACGCAGCTGCTTGACCGCGTTGATGTACAGCTTGACGGCGTCGAAGCCGAGCGCCGCATGGCCGTCCAGGGAGGAGTTGGGGACCTTCGCGCACTCGTCGGGGAAGAGCCGGCTCAGCTCCGCGTACAGCTCGCTGGTGCCGTCGCAGTGCGCCGAGCCGAGGGTGAAGTCCAGGAAGTCGTAGGGGATTCCGGGGTAGTGCTCGCGGCGGTCCGCGTCGGCGGCCAGTCGCGCCACGTCGTCGCCGCCGATGAGCGTGGGCGGATCGGAGTTGCAGGACTCGTTGATCCCGCCGAGCAGCGCCTCGAAGTCCTCCGAGCGCCCCGCGTAGAACACCACACCCTGGTAGGAGCAGCTTCGCTGGCCGACCGTCCCGGGGCCGGGGGCGTCGGACGAGGGGTCCTCGCCCGGCGGCGGGGGCGGGGTGAACACCGTCCTCTCGACCTGGAATCCGCGGGCCCGGAAGCGCTTGGCGGCATCGTCGCCGAGCGTCTTGCTGTAGGTGTCGCTGGGATCGGCGGAACCGATGATCCGCACATGCCGGGCCGACGCGCCCGTGTCCCGTCCCACGAGGTGGTCGACGTACGCCGCGGCGACCTCCGCCTCGCGGGTGTTCTGCGGCGACACCTGGAAGTACATCGGGGACTGCCGCACCAGCGTGTCCGCGGACAGGGTGGTGGCCACCATCGGCAGCCCCACCGCGGTCAGCCGCCGTATCGTCCGGTTGGTCGCCTCCCGGCTCTGGTCGAGCCCGGTGACCCCGACGAGGGAGGGGTCCTGCTGCTTGAGCCGCTCCAGGATGTCCACCACCCGCGTGCCGAAGCGCATCCCCGATCCGGCGTTGGCGGGGAAGATCCGCAGGATCGGCTCGGTGGCACCGGTGCTGCGCAACTGCCGGGACTGGGCGCTCGCCGCGCCCTGCAGCGCCTCGCGCCCGTAGGCGAGCTGCCCCGAGGGCTTGCCCGAGACGCTGAGCAGCGCGGAGAGATGGACGAGGGTGACGAAGGGGCGGTCCGGCGCCGCCTGGTGCGCCTCCTCGGCGCGGGTGTTCTGGGCGTAGATGGTCTGCAGGGTCCGGTCGAGCGACGGGTCGGGGGAGTGGAAGGTGAAGCCGTGCCGTGCCACCCCGATGCACTCGCCGGTCTCCGCGGTGAGCAAGGTGCCGGCGTCGTCGTCGAACCGGCTCAGACCGCAGTGCGCCTGCCGGTAGCCGCTCTCGGCGCCCAGCACCAGCCCGCCCGTACCCAGCAGTGCGAAGACCGCCGAGCAGGTCGCCGCCACCGACACCGCCCGACGGGCCCACAGCGGCGGTTCGGGGATCCGCAGCCGGGCGTCCTGGGCGACCTCCAGCCGCCGCGTCAGCTCGTAGCTCTCCTCGGTGGGCGGCATCAGCCGGGGCACGCTGACCGGCAGGTACCAGGGCGCGCGGTTGCGGGCCCGGCCTTGGTGCAGAAAGGTGTCCCGCCAGCCGCCGTAGAGCCGGTCGGAGAGCCGCCACAGCTCACGCCGGCCCCAGTCGGCGCGGACCCCGGTGCCCTCGGCGGGCGGCTCGGCGCCGCAGGCGACGACCAGCAGCGGGTCGAACGCACCGGTCTCGTTGCGTACGTCGATGATCGTCCGGAGCAGCGGATAGCCGCAGGTGTCCGGACCCAGACCGTCCAGCAGCGCCACGCAGTACGCGGTGCGCCGGGCTGTCCGGGGCCGCCAGATGCGGCGGCGGAAGGCGACGCGCAGATCCTCCAGGAACGCGTTGACCATCAACTTGCGTAACTGTTCGGGGTCTTCCACCTCGTTGTGGGGCGCGGTCAGCCGCTCGGCGAACCCGGTGAAGGTGCCCGGGTCGCGCGGTGCGAGGTAGGGCTGGTTGAGCAGCCAGCGGTACTCGCAGCTGAGGCCTCGGCGGATCCGGAACCAGGCGAGCGGAAAGACGTGGACCGCGAACAGCCACACCCACCACGGCACCTTGCCGTCCACCGCGAGCTCGGTCTCCGGGGAGCGCAGCAGCCCGAACACCCGCCGGCGCCGGAACTCCCGCTCCCGCAGGCCCTGGAGCAGGGTGTGGTCGTTGCCCTCCACATCGCCCGGGTGGCTGCGGCCGCTGTCGGCCCCCACCTGCATCAGCCAGTTGACCAGCCCGAACCGGCGGAAGCGGACCCGTCCGTCGCTGCCGTTGACGCTGAGGGCGAAGCCCTGCGCCAGCCGCTCCAGGGTGTGGCGCACCGCGTCGACGGACTCCGGGTCGGCGGGCGGTGCCCCGGCTTCGAGGTCGTGCAGTACGTGCGGCACCCGGCGGGGGTCGGCGTGGCTGAGGAAGTAGCTGATGCCCTTGGCGAGTTGGGCGTGGTCGTCCCCGGCGACCAGGCAGACCACCGGCAGGCCCTCGCGTCCCTGGGCCACTCCGCGGTGCCGCACCGGTTCCGGGCACTCCCGGCGGCGTGGCCTGCGTACCAGGTCGGCTATCAGACGGAGCAGATGTCCGGCTCCGTGGAAGACCGGGATGACGGGAGTGGCGGGGGTAAGGGAATCGAGTTCGTTCGACGCCATGGTGCCCCTGAGGAAGGGTCGGAGTAGGGCCGGTCATTCTGGCACCGCTCCGTCGGCGGTCGCTATGGTTCCGCCTCGCCCAGGGGTCTCGTGGATCGCAGTGGCCCCGCCCACAGGGGATAAGGGGGGTGGGCGGGGCCGTCGCGGAAGGCGAACCTCCGGGAGTGTGTGGTCAGTTCAGGGAATCACCACCATTCATGCCGGGGTCGGCGCCGGGGTCGTCCATGCCCGCGCCGGGGTCTTCGGTGCCCGTTCCCGGGTCTTCGGTGGCCGTGCCCGGGTCGTCGGCACCGCTGCCGGTGCCCGGGTCCTCGGTGCCGGTTCCGGGGTCCTCCGTACCGGTGCCCGGGTCCTGCGCTCCGGCGTCCGCGCCGCCTGCGCCGTCACCGGCACCGGCACCGATCTCGGCCCCCGTGGCCTCCAGGGCGTCGGTGACCGGCTGGAAGAAGGTCTCGCCGCCCTGGGTGCAGTCGCCGCTGCCGCCCGAGGTCAGTCCGACGGCCGAGTCGCCGGAGAACATCGAGCCGCCGCTGTCGCCGGGCTCCGCGCAGACGTCCGTCTGTATGAGGCCGTTGACGATGTCGCCGTTGCCGTAGTTCACCGTGGCGTCCAGGCCGGTGACGGTGCCGTCGTGGAGCCCGGTGGTGGAGCCCGACCGCTGCACCTTCATGCCGACGGCGGCCTCCGCGGCCTTGGTGATCTGCTGGGTGCTGCCGTTGCCCAGGTCGACCGCGCTCTGCGGCTGGGCGGCCGTGTCGTCGTAGGTGACCAGCGCGAAGTCGGTCTTGGGGAACTTGGAGTCGGCGACCGTGCCCAGCGGCTGGCCGCCGCCCTGGTCCGCCGACCAGGTCGGCGAGTCGTTGCCGCAGTGCCCCGCCGTGAGGAACGCGGGGGCGCCCTTGACCGTGACGTTGAAGCCCAGGGAGCAGCGGGCGTTGCCGCCGAAGATGGCGCTGCCGCCGATCGGCCCGGCGGCCGCCCCGCCGCCTCCGGCGTCCCCGCCGCCCGCTGCGCCACCGGCGTTCTGACCACCCGCGTTCCCGCCGCCCGCGGCACCACCCGCGTTCCCGCCGCCCGCGGCGCCGCCCGCATTCGCGCCGCCGGCGTTCCCGCCGGCGTTCCCGCCCGCGCCTGCACTTCCCGCGGCGCTGCCCGCGCCCCCGCCGTCGTACCGCTGGAACTCGCCCTGGGACCGCTTGACCGTGACCAACTCGCGCATACCGCCGGCGGCCTTGGTCAGCGTGGCCATCTTGGCGCCGGTGACCGTTCTGTCGGCCAGCACCACGATCTTGTTGGTCTTCGGGTCGATCGACCACGCCGTGCCGGGCACCGCGGCGGTCTCGCGCAGGGTCTGCGTGCCGGCCTTCAGCGCGGTCATGCTGTTGCGGACGACCTTGGCGACCGCGCCCTTGGCCCGGACGCTCTCGGCGTCGTCCTCCGACAGGACGTTCATGACCAGGTGGCCGTTCGCACCGTCCAGGTACCAGCCGGCGGCCTGGTCCCCGAGGTCCGCCTTGAGCGACGTCGCCAGCTGGGTGGCCGCGTGGGCGCCGAACGTCCGGGGGACCGTTGGCCGGTCCGTGCTCGCATTGGCGTCGGGGAGCAGGATCGCCGCGGCCGCGATGGCGGCCGCGGCCGCCCCGGCGACGGCGCCCGTCCGCTTGTTCACATGTCGGTGGCTCAATTCACTGACCTCCAGGGACGCACAGGGACGAAGCACACGGGAGGCCGCGGTGCGTCGCGTCAGCACCCGTGCGAGTTGCTCACCCAGTCCTACGTAGCGCCGCCCACCCCGGTCTCACGGCCACTCAACCTGTGATGAATTCCGCCGTTCGCGTTGGCGAACCCCTACACTCCCCGGGCTCCGCGGCCGCAGGAAGCCCCGGGACCGGTGGGGCGTAAAGGGCAGCTGTGACCCTGCTTAAGAAAACCTCGATGGACCAGAAGCCCGGCATACGGAAGATTTCTAGATCGAGACCGGGTGGCCGATATTCGCCTCCCGGCAGGTCACAGCACTCTTACCTACCCACGGGAGCCGGCGCGGTGAAGGCACTGGTCAAGCAGAAGGCGGAGCCGGGACTGTGGCTCACGGAGGTCCCCGAGCCGGACTGTGGGCCGGGTGACGTACTGATCAAGGTCCTGCGCACCGGTATTTGCGGTACGGACCTGCACATCCGGGCCTGGGACGGCTGGGCGCAGCAGTCGATCGCCACCCCGCTGACCATCGGCCACGAGTTCGTCGGCGAGGTGGTGCGGACCGGCCGCGAGGTGGCCGACATCAAGCCCGGCGACCTGGTCAGCGGCGAGGGGCACCTGGTCTGCGGCAAGTGCCGCAACTGCCTGGCCGGCCGCCGCCATCTGTGCCGCGCCACCGTCGGCCTCGGTGTCGGCCGGGACGGCGCCTTCGCGGAGTACGTGGCGCTGCCCGCCGGCAACGTGTGGGTGCACCGCAGCCCCGTCGACCTCGACATCGCCGCCGTCTTCGACCCGTTCGGCAACGCCGTGCACACCGCGCTGTCGTTCCCGCTGGTCGGCGAGGACGTGCTGATCACCGGCGCCGGACCGATCGGCATCATGGCCGCGGCCGTCGCCCGGCACGCCGGCGCCCGCAACGTCATGATCACGGACGTCAGCGAGTCGCGCCTGGCACTCGCCCGCAAGGTCGGCGTCAGCCTCGCCCTCAACGTCGCCGACGCCACGATCGCCGAGGGGCAGTGCGCACTGGGGCTGCGCGAGGGCTTCGACATCGGCCTGGAGATGTCCGGCCGGCCCGAGGCGATGCGCGACATGATCGCCAACATGACGCACGGCGGCCGGATCGCCGTCCTCGGCCTGCCCGCCCAGGACTTCCCCGTCGACTGGGCCCGGATCGTCACCTCCATGATCACGATCAAGGGCATCTACGGCCGGGAGATGTTCGAGACCTGGTACGCGATGTCCGTGCTGCTGGAGGGCGGTCTCGACCTGGCACCCGTGATCACCGGCCGCTATCCGTACCAGGACTTCGACGCCGCCTTCGACGACGCCGCGAGCGGCCGCAGCGGCAAGATCATCCTCGACTGGACTGCCTGAACCCTCGGCTCGGCCCGCCGTTCCACCCCGACTCCTGGAGAAAACCCTGATGTTCGACTCCGTACGCGACGAACTGCGCGGCACCCTCGACGAGATCCGCGCCGCCGGACTGCACAAGCCCGAGCGCGTCATCGGCACCCCGCAGTCCGCCACCGTCAAGGTCACCGCAATGGGGTCTCCCCTGCTCGAGCGAAGCCGAGAGCTGGGGGAAGGCAACCCCGGCGAGGTCCTCAACTTCTGCGCCAACAACTACCTCGGCCTCGCCGACCACCCCGAGGTCGTCGCGGCCGCCCATGACGCGCTCGACCGCTGGGGCTACGGCCTCGCCTCGGTCCGCTTCATCTGCGGCACCCAGGAGGTCCACAAGGAGCTGGAGCAGCGGATCGCCGGCTTCCTGGGCCAGGAGGACACCATCCTCTACTCCTCCTGCTTCGACGCCAACGGCGGCGTCTTCGAGACCCTGCTCGGCCCGGACGACGCGGTCATCTCCGACGCCCTCAACCACGCCTCCATCATCGACGGCATCCGGCTGTGCAAGGCCCGCCGCTTCCGCTACGCCAACCGCGACATGGCCGACCTGGAGCGCCAGCTGAAGGAGGCCGAGGGCGCCGGGCGCAAGCTGATCGTCACCGACGGTGTCTTCTCCATGGACGGCTATGTCGCGCCGCTGCGCGAGATCTGCGACCTGGCCGACCGCTACGGCGCCATGGTGATGGTCGACGACTCGCACGCGGTCGGCTTCGTCGGCCCCGGCGGCCGCGGCACCCCCGAACTCCACGACGTGATGGACCGCGTCGACATCATCACCGGCACCCTCGGCAAGGCCCTGGGCGGTGCCTCCGGCGGCTATGTCGCGGCCCGCGCCGAGATCGTCGCGCTGCTGCGCCAGCGCTCCCGCCCGTACCTCTTCTCCAACTCGCTCGCCCCGGTGATCGCCGCCGCCTCGCTCACGGTCCTGGACCTGCTGGAGTCGGCCGGCGACCTGCGCGAACGGCTGCACGCGAACACCGCGCTGTTCCGCTCCCGGATGACGGAGGAGGGCTTCGACGTCCTCCCCGGCGACCACGCGATCGCCCCCGTCATGATCGGTGACGCGGCCGAGGCGGCCCGGATGGCGGAGCTGCTCCTGGAGCGCGGGGTGTACGTCATCGGCTTCTCCTACCCCGTGGTCCCGCAGGGTCAGGCGCGCATCCGCGTACAGCTGTCGGCCGCCCACTCCACCGAGGACGTCCACCGCGCCGTGGACGCCTTCGTGGCGGCGCGGTCCGACATGGCGGCCGAGGCGGAGCCCGCTTCCGGCGTGTGAGGACCAGCGGGCGCGGCCTGCGAAAATAGCCGCATGATCGAAGCACGACGGCTGCACATCCTGCGTGCGGTGGCCGACCACCGCACGGTCACCGCCGCGGCCGCCGCGCTCTATCTCACGCCCTCGGCGGTCTCCCAGCAGCTGGCCGCCCTGGAACAGGAGACCGGCCACCGCCTGGTGGAGCGCAGCGCCCGCGGCGTGCGGCTGACCGCCGCGGGCGACATCCTGCTCTCCCACGCCAACGCGGTCCTGGCCCAGCTGGAGCGCGCCGAGTCCGAGCTGGCCGCGTACGGCTCGGGCGAGGCGGGCACGGTGACCGTCGCGGCCTTCGCCACCGGTATCGGCCTGGTCGTCGCGCCCGCGCTCACCGCCCTCGCACGCTCCGCGCCCGGCATACAGGTCCGCGTCCAGGACGCCGAGGGCGACGCCAGCCTGCGGATGGTCCTCGACCGGCAGGTCGATGTGGCGGTGGCCGTCGAATACCGGGGCGCGCCCCGCGCGGACGATCCACGGCTGACCCGTCTGCCGCTGTACGCCGAGCCGTTCGACGCCGTACTGCCGACCGGCCACCGCCTGGCACAGGCGGAACAGGTGGCGGTCGCCGACCTCGCCGAGGACCGCTGGATCGGTCCGTACCAGGGCAACCCCTGCCATGACGTGGTCGTCCTGGCCTGCGAATACGCCGGATTCGAGCCGCGCCTGGAGCACTCCTCCGACGACTTCCGGGCGGTGGTCGCCCTGGCCTCCGCCGCGGCCGGCGTGGCCCTCGTCCCCCGCTCGGCCCTGCGCGACGTGGACCTCACGGGGGTGGTGGTCCGGCCGGTCGACGGGGTGGTGCCCACCCGCCGGGTCTTCGCCGCGGTACGCCGTGGAGCCGAGGAACATCCGCTGTTCCGCCCGGTCCTGGCCGCCCTCCAGGAGGCCGCGGCCGCGCAGGGGTGAGATCGCGGCGTTCGGGTGTCCGGCCCCGCGTCGTGCCCGCCGGGGCGAGCCGGCCGTGGCAGGCTCGTCGCGGCGGCGGCGAGGAGGCGAGGCGATGGCGGTCGGCCCCACCGGCCCGGTCGGCGAGGCGCCGGCCACGGTGCCGCAGGATCCCTACGCGCTGGTGCGCACCCGCGGGTATCTGAAGCTTCTGCTGGTGGCGGCGGTGATCGGCGTCCCGGTGTGCGCCGCCTCCTTCGGCTTTCTCGCGCTGGTCCACGCGCTGGAACCGCTGATCGAGCACGATCTGCCGCGGGCACTGGGCTTCGCCGGGACACCGCTGTGGTGGCCGCTGCCGATGCTCGCGGTGGCCGGTCTGCTGGTCGGGCCGGTCATCCGCTACCTGCCCGGCAACGGCGGCCATGAGCCGGCCGACGGACTGGCGCTCGGCGGCGCCCCGGCGCCCTCCGCCCTGCCCGGTATCGTGCTCGCCGCCCTGGCGTCCCTCAGCTTCGGCGTGGTGCTCGGCCCGGAGGCGCCGCTGATCGCCCTCGGCGGCGGGCTGGCCATGTGTGCCGTACGGCTGACGGACCGGGGCCTGCCGAAGCGGGTCCTGCCCGTGGTGGGTGCCGCCGGCAGCTTCGCGGCGATCAGTGCCCTGCTCGGCTCCCCGCTCCTGGGCGCCTTCCTGCTGATGGAGGTGGTGGGGCTGGGTGGTCCGATGCTGGGGATGGTGCTGCTGCCCGGCCTGCTCGCGTCCGGCCTGGGGGCGCTGATCTTCACCGGGCTGGGGGACTGGACCGGCCTCGGTACGTACTCGCTCACACTGGACGACGTCCCCACGGCCGCGCAGCCGATGGCCGGGGAGTTCGGCTGGGCCGTGGTCATCGGGCTGGCGGCCGCGTTCCTCGGGACCGGTGTACGGCGGCTCGCGCAGCTGCTGAAGGCGCGCGTCGCGCGGCACCGGGTGCCCGCGACGGTGCTGATGGGCCTGGTGGTCGGCGGGCTGGCGGTCGGGTTCGCGGCGGCCACCGGCAAGCCCGCCACCGAGGTGCTCTATTCGGGGCAGTCGGCGCTGGGGTCGCTGGTCCATGGCGGCGCCGGCTATTCGGCGGCGGCGCTGGTGCTGCTCGTGCTGTGCAAGAGCCTGGCGTACTGCGCCTCGATGAGCGCCTTCCGGGGCGGACCGATCTTTCCGGCGCTGTTCATCGGGGAGGCGGGCGGGGTGGCGCTGTCCCATCTGCCCGGCCTGTCGCTCACCCCGGCGTTCGCGATGGGGGTCGGGGCGATGGCGGTGGCGATGCTCCGGCTTCCGATGAGCTCGGTGCTGCTGGCCACGCTGCTGATGGGCAGCAACGGGCTCACGGTCATGCCGCTGGTGATCGTCGCGGTGGTCGTCGCGTACGTCGTGGTGCTCCGGCTCACCCCGGTCGTGCCCGTCGCCGCGCCGTCCCCCGCCTGACCGGCCGTCGGCTCACCGGCGCGGTGTCCGGCCGGTTTCGGTCCAGGTGGCCAACTGGCGCCGTGTCCAGGTGTTGATGACCCGGTCCGCCGGCACGCCGCACTCCTCGGCGCGGGCGCAGCCGTAGATCTGCCAGTCCAGTTGGCCCGGCGCGTGCGCGTCGCTGTCGATGGCGAACAGGGTCCCGGCCGCCAGCGCCTGACGGAGCAACCGGCGCGGGGGATCGAGGCGGTCGGGACGGCAGTTGATCTCCACGGCCGTGTGGTGTTCGGCGCAGGCCGCGAACACCGCCTCGGCGTCGAACTGCGACTCCGGGCGCAGTTTGCCGGTGATCTGCCGCCCGGTGCAGTGGCCGAGGACGTCCACCAGCGGATTGCGGACCGCGGCCAGCAGCCGCCGGGTCATCGGCGCCTTGTCCATGCGCAGCTTGGAGTGCACCGAGGCGACCACCACATCGAGCTCGGCCAGCAGCTCCGGCTCCTGGTCGAGGGTGCCGTCGTCGAGGATGTCGCACTCGATCCCGGTCAGCAGCCGGAACGGCGCCAGCCGCTCGTTGACCTCCGCCACCAGTGCCAGTTGCCGCCGCAGCCGCTCGGCGGTCAGGCCGCGGGCGACGGTGAGCCGGGGGGAGTGGTCGGTCAGCGCACACCAGTCGTGGCCGAGGTCGCGGGCGGCCCTGGCCATCGCCTCGACCGGACTGCCCCCGTCCGACCAGTCCGAGTGCAGATGGCAGTCGCCGCGCAGCGCCTGCCGCAGCCGCGCTCCCCCTTCCCCCTCGACCAGCGGGCCGCCCGCCTCGTCCTCGAGGCGGGCGAGGTATTCGGGCCGCACGCCCACGAGCGCCTCTTCGACCACCCGGGTGGTTTTGGGCCCGAGTCCCTTCAGGCGCCCCAACGAGTGGTCGTCCGCGCGGGTGCGCAGCTCGTCGTCCGGCAGGGCGGCGATCGCCGTGGCGGCCGTGCGGAAGGCCTGTACGCGATAGGTCTGGGCGCCCTGGCGCTCCAGGAGGAAGGCGATGCGCTCCAGCGCCTCGACGGGCTCCACGTAGGCGGCTCCTTCCCGGCGTGCCCGGCCCTTCAGGTCCCCGTTGCCGGGTCCCCTTCACGGTGCCCCACCCGGAAGCGGGCTGCCACCGGGGTGATACCGGCGGTAAATCGCCCTTTTCCGCCGAGTCGGAAGCCGTGCCGTTATGCGGTTATGTCCGTTCTCGATGCGGTCGATCCGATTGCTTCGGAATGACGCACGGATAGTGCTGATGATTCCGTTCAATACGTTCTACGGCCGCAATGCCGGACCGGGAAATGTGGGTGAATCGGGCGCAGTTAAAGCTCTTGCGACATTCGGCGGGGTTCGTTGGGGATGGGCAGTGGAGTTCTGGAGCTGGCGGGTGGTCAAGTGCCGTAAAAATTGACCGCCTTCAAGGAATCTGCACACCGAATGTGCAGTCGGCACACGGACTCCGGTGCCGGATACCTGCGCTGACCTGCACGTCAGCGGTTTGGTGCGGGAATGTCCCGTTCGTCGAACGTGGGCCTGGCGCATCCGTGGAGAGGAAACCGCAGAAGTTGTGAAGAAGCTGCCACCGATTCATGGATGGGCGTGCACGACACGTAATTCGGCGGAGCATCGACGTCCGGTTCGGCGGCAGTCGGATTAGCCGGACAACGCGCCTGCATGCTTTGATCCTTCGCACTGCGGGAGTCACACCAACGGTTCCCGATTTCGGGCCCGGACTCCCGCTGCCGTGGTCGGACCAGCCCACCGGACGGTTCGGCCGCAGCTTTTTCGAGATATTCATCCGAAGGGAAACATCATGAACTCCACCCCCCAGGTTCAGACCCAGGAAATCTCCGACGCCGACCTGGACAACGTGTCCGGTGGCCTCGTCGGCGGCGTGGTCGGTTCCGTGAGCGGCACCGTTGACTCCGTTGCCCCGGTCTCCCCCCTCGTCGGCGAGGTCACCGGCCTGGTCCAGGGCACCACCGGCGTGAACACCGGCGCCGTCACGGGCCTCGTCTCCGGTCTCTGAGCCCCTCTGTGCCGCTGAGCGGCACAGCCGGCTTTGAACGGTGACAACGGCGGGTCGGCGCCCCCTCCTTGCCGACCTGCCGGGCCGTGTGCCCCGGACCCGCCCGGCTCGCCCGGGCCCCGGGGCACCCGGCCGCCATCCGTCTGACAGAACACTGCAGTTGAGGGAAGAGTGTCGTGCAGTTCCGCCAACAGGCCCTTTCCAAGCTGCAGTCGCCCGAGGAGATCGATCTGCCGGTGCGCTTCGCCCGGCCACAGGGCTGGCTCGTGCTGATCGTCACGGTCCTCGTCGTGATCGCCGCGGCCGGCTGGGCGGTGACCGGAACCGTCTCCGCCACGCTCAACGCACCCGGGATCCTCACCTACGGACAGGGCAGCTACATCCTGCAGAGCCCCGTCGCGGGCCAGGTCACCGCCGTGTTCGCCGAGGAAGGCCGGCGGGTGGCCGCCGGCACCCCCGTCCTCAAGGTCCGTACCGCGCAGGGCACCACCGTCGTACGCTCCCTCGCCGCCGGACGGCTGACCACGATGGTCGCCACGATCGGCTCGGTCGTCACCACCGGAGCGGACGTGGCCTCCGTAGAACGGGTCGCACACGCCGACGACCCCCTGACGGCGACGCTGTACGTACCGGCCGAGAGCAGTGCCACCGTTCCCGTCGGCGCCGCGGTGGACCTCACCGTCCAGTCCGTGCCCAACCAGCGGTACGGCGTGCTGCGCGGCCGGGTCAAGGCCGTCGGCCGGATGGCCCAGACCCGCCAGCGGATCGGCGCCTTCCTGGGCAGCAGCCAGCTCGGTGAGCAGTTCTCGCAACACGGCCCGCCCGTCGCGGTCCTGGTCCAGCTCGACGCCGCCCCGCAGAACAAGTCCGGCTACGCCTGGTCGACCTCCGGCGGCCCGCCCTACGCCGTCGACTCCATGACGCTGGCCAATGGAGCGGTCCACCTGGCCGCGCAGCACCCGGTCGATTGGCTGCTGCCGTGACCGCACCCCACGACTCCGCCGCCGCCCGGCAGCAGCAACTCCCGCCGCCCGGCCGCGGCCGGCACCGCCCCGAGCCCGCGCCCGGCACCCGTCGTACCCGGCGCGGTGCGCCGCCCGCACCGAAGACCGGGAAGCCGAAGACCGTCCGCACGCCCACCGTCCTGCAGATGGAGGCCGTGGAGTGCGGGGCCGCCTCCTTGGCCATGGTCCTCGCCCACTACGGAAAGCACGTCCCGCTCGAAGAGCTGCGGATCGCCTGCGGCGTCTCGCGCGACGGCTCCCGCGCCAGCAACCTGCTCAAGGCGGCCCGCTCCTACGGCCTGACGGCCAAGGGCATGCAGATGGAACCGGCCGCGCTCGCCGAGGTCACGGCACCGGCCATCCTCTTCTGGGAGTTCAACCACTACGTCGTCTACGACGGCATGGGCCGCCGCCTCGGCCGCCGCGGCGTCCACATCAACGACCCCGACAAGGGCCGCCGCTTCGTGGCGACGGAGGACTTCGACACCAGCTTCACCGGCGTCGCCCTGGTCTTCGAGCCGTCCGAGTCCTTCCGCAAGGGCGGCCGCAAACCCGGCGTCCTCGGCGCCGTGCCCGCCCGGTTGCGCGGTACCACCGGCACCCTGCTGGCCGCGCTGCTCGCCAGCCTGCTGCTGGTCGCGGTCGGCGCCGCGGTGCCCGCGCTCAGCCGGACGTACATCGACATGTTCCTGATCGGCAACCAGACCTCGCTGCTGGGGCCGCTCTTCGCGTCGATGGCGGCGATGGTGGTGCTCACCGCCGTACTGACCGGGCTGCAACAGGCGAACCTGCTGCGCGGCCGGATCATCTCCTCCACCCTCACCAGCGCCCGCTTCCTGCGCCATCTGCTCAGGCTGCCGGTCACCTTCTTCGCCCAGCGCAGCCCCGCCGACCTGGTCCAGCGGCTGCAGTCCAACGACGCGGTCGCCGAAACCCTGGCCCGTGACCTCGCCGCCGCGGGCGTGGACGGCATCGTCGTCGTCCTCTACGCGCTCCTGCTGTGGAGCTACGACCCCCAGCTGACCGTCATCGGCATCGGGATCGCGCTGCTCAACGTCGTCGCGATGCGGATCGTCGTCCGGCTGCGCGCCACCCACACCCAGAAGCTGCGCGCCGACACCGCCCGGCTCACCAACACCTCCTACACCGGCCTGCAGCTCATCGAGACGATGAAGGCCACCGGCGGGGAGAACGGCTACTTCCGCCGCTGGGCCGGCCAGCACGCCGCCACGCTGGAGGAACAGCAGCGGCTCGGGGTGCCGAGCGCCTGGCTGGCCGTCGTCGCCCCCACCCTCGCCACCCTCAACAGCGCGCTGATCCTGTGGATCGGCGGCATGCGGGCCGTCGAGGGCCATATCTCCATCGGCCTGCTGGTCGCCTTCCAGGCGCTGGTGACCCGCTTCACCGCGCCCATCACCCGGCTCAACGGAGTGGCCGGCCGGATCCAGGACTTCGCCGCCGACGTGGCCCGCCTCAAGGACGTCGAGTCCTTCCCCGCCGACACCCTCTACTCGCGCCCGGGCACGGCGGGCGGCACCCGCCGGCTCACCGGCCACGTGACGCTGGAGAACATCACCTTCGGCTACAGCCCGCTGGACAAACCGCTGCTCACCGGCTTCTCCCTCGCGGTGGGCCCCGGCCGGCAGGTCGCCCTCGTCGGCGGCTCCGGCAGCGGCAAGTCCACCGTCTCCCGGCTGATCTCCGGCCTCTACAGCCCCTGGGAAGGCACCATCCGCATCGACGGACAGCGCCTGGAGGACCTCTCCCGCAGCGCGCTGGCCGCCTCCGTCTCCTTCGTCGACCAGGACGTCTTCCTCTTCGAGGGCACCGTCCGCGACAACGTGGCGCTGTGGGACCCCTCCATCCCCGACGACGCGGTCGTCACCGCCCTGAAGGACGCCGCCCTCTACGACGACGTCATCGCCCGGCGCCCCGACGGCATATACAGCCGCGTCGAGCAGGACGGCCGCAACTTCTCCGGCGGGCAGCGGCAGCGGCTGGAGATCGCCCGCGCCCTGGTCCGACGCCCCAGCATCCTGGTCCTCGACGAGGTCACCAGCGCCCTGGACGCCCAGACCGAGCAGATCATCATGGACAACCTGCGACGGCGCGGCTGCGCCTGCGTCGTCATCGCCCACCGGCTGAGCACCGTCCGCGACAGCGACGAGATCGTGGTCCTCGACCACGGCGTGGTCGTCGAACGAGGCCGGCACGAGGACCTGGTCGCCGCCGGGGGCGCGTACGCCGAGCTGGTCAAGGAGCACTGACGTGTCAGCCATGCCCCCGCCCGTCTCCTCGTCCCCGGCCGCGGAGCCGGGCACGACCGACGCGGTGACGCAGGCGTTGGGCGGCCTCGGCGCGCCCGTCGACTGCACCGGCCTGCGCAGCGTTCCGCTCGAAGGGCCGCAGGTGCTGTGGCTGGTCACCGGCGGTGCGCTGGACCTCTTCGCGGTCGACGCCGCCGCCGCCGGGCACTGGCACTTCCTCGGCCGGCTCGAAGCCGGCACCCTGCTGCTCGGCCCCGTCGAGGGGCCCCAGCACACCCTGCTCGGCCGGCCCTCGCAGGACTGCCGGCTGCGCCGGATCCCGCTGCGCGAGCTGCCCCGGTACGACTACGCGCCGTACGGCGAGTACCAGGACACCGGGGCCTTCGCGCAGTACGGCGCGCAGGGAGGCTACGGCCACGAGGCACCCTCCCCACTGGAGCACGCCTTCGCGCTGGGCACGGCCCGCAGCTCGGGCGTGCTCTTCGAGGCACCGCTCGACGGCCGGCCCGGCGACGACGCGGTGGCCGACGACGACGTCCTGTGGATGCCGGTGCCGCCCGGCAGCGTGCAGTACGGCGCCTCCTACAGCGCGGAGGCGGCCGGCGATCTGCTGGTGGACCCCGAGCTGTGGCAGCAGATGGTCAACCAGCAGTACCGGTTGCTGTCCGCCGTCGACCGCTGGATCGAGCAGCTGGAGCGCGCCCATGAGGACCGCACCGCGGCCGGCATCAAGGCCGGTGAGGCCGTCCGCGAGCGGGCCGACCAGGCGCTGCTGGCCTCCATCGGCCGGCCGGAGCGCTCCGGGCGGGGCGGTGACGGACCGGGACGGGCCGGCGACGACGCCACCTTCGCGGTGTGCCGGACGGTCGCCGAGGCGGCCGGCATCACGCTGACCGAGCCCCCCAAGGGCGGCCCGGTCAACGACCGGGTCTCCCCGGTCGAGCGGATCGCGGTCGCCTCCCGGATCCGCACCAGGGCGGTCAAGCTCGCCGGGAGCTGGTGGCGGACGAACACCGGCCCGCTGGTGGGGCAGCGCGCCAAGTCCGGTGCCCCGGTGGCGCTGCTGTGGCGCCGCGGCCGCTACGAGGCCGTCAACCCGGCCTCCGGACTGCGGCTGCGCATCGGCAAGGACAACGCCGGGGAGTTCGAGCCGCGCGCGGTGATGTTCTACCGCCCGCTGCCGGAGCGGCCGCTGACCATGTGGCGGCTGATGCGCTTCAGCCTGCGCGGGACCCGGATGGACGTCCGCAACCTGGCCCTGAGCGGACTGGTGACGGTCGGCCTCGGCGCGCTCGTCCCCCTCGCGACCGGCCAGGTGCTCGGGGTCTACGTACCCGCCGCGGAGCGCAGCCTGATCGTCCAGGTCTCCCTGGCGGTCGTCGTCACCAGCATCGTCTCCGCCGCCTTCATGCTGCTGCAGAACCTCACCGTGCTGCGGCTGGAGGGCCGCATCGAGAGCGCGCTGCAGCCCGCCGTCTGGGACCGGCTGCTGCGGCTGCCGACGAAGTTCTTCACCGAGCGCTCCACCGGCGAGCTGGCCAGTGCCGCGATGGGCATCAGCGCCGTGCGGCGGGTGCTGTCCGGCGTCGGCCCGGTGGCGGTGCAGTCCACGACGGTCGGCGCGATGAACCTCGTCCTGCTGCTGGTCTACAGCGTGCCGCTGGCGCTCGCCGCGATCGGCATGCTGCTCGTCATCGGGGCGGTGTTCCTCGCCATGGGCCTGTGGGAGCTGCGCTGGCAGCGGCGGCTGGTCAAGCTCGGCAACAAGCTCAACAACCAGGCGTTCCAGACCCTGCGCGGGCTGCCCAAGCTGCGGGTCGCGGCGGCCGAGAGCTTCGCGTACGCGGCCTGGGCCCGGGAGTTCGCCCGCTCCCGGGAGCTTCAGCAGAAGGCCGGCCGGATCAAGAACCTGACCACCGTGCTCAACGCGGTCTATCTGCCGCTGTGCTCGCTGACCCTGTTCATGCTGTTGGCCGGCCCGGCCCGCGGCACCATGTCCGCCGCCTCGTTCCTCACCTTCAACACCGCGGTGACCATGCTGCTGACCTCGGTCACCCAGATCACCGGCGCGTTCGTCGCGGCCGCCGCCGCGCTGCCGATGTTCGAGCAGATCAAGCCGGTGCTGGACGAGGCGCCCGAGGTACGCGGCGCCAGCGCCCAGCCCGGCACGCTCTCCGGCGGCATCGAGGCCAAGAAGCTCTCCTTCCGCTACACCGACGACGGGCCGCTCGTCCTCGACGACGTCTCGCTCCGGGTCCGGCCCGGAGAGTTCGTCGCGGTGGTGGGGCCCAGCGGATGCGGCAAGTCGACCCTGCTGCGGCTCCTGATCGGCTTCGACAAGCCCTCCTCGGGCAGCGTCCTGTACGACGGGCAGGACCTCGCCGCCCTGGACCAGGCCGCGGTCCGCCGCCAGTGCGGGGTCGTGCTGCAAAACGCCCAGCCGCTCACCGGCTCCATCCTCGACTGCATCTGCGGTGCGGAGGCATTCACCCAGGAGGAGGCCTGGGCGGCCGCCGAGATGGCGGGTCTGGCCGAGGACATCAAGCGGATGCCGATGGGCCTGCACACCATGATCTCCGGTGGTGGCGCGATCTCCGGCGGCCAGCGCCAGCGCCTGATGATCGCGCAGGCGCTGGTCCGCCGCCCCCGGATCCTCTTCTTCGACGAGGCCACCAGCGCCCTGGACAACGAGACGCAGCGCATCGTCATCGACAGCACCCGCAGGCTCAGCGCCAGCCGGCTGGTGATCGCCCACCGGCTGACCACGGTCATGGACGCCGACCGCGTGATCGTGATGGAGGAGGGCCGGATCGTCGAGCAGGGCGCCCCGGCCGAGCTGCTGGCCGACACCGGCGGCCGGCTGCACGACCTGGTGCGCCGCCAGCTGGCCTGAGCCGCGAGCCGGCGGCGTCCCCGAGGAAGGGGACGGCCCCGCCGGGCCGAGCCGTTCCCCGATTCCCCGCAGAACACCGCATATCGTGCAGTGCAGCGGACGGAGGATGAGATGGCCACAGCGCGCAGCCTGTTCGAGGCGCTGCCACCGGACCGACGCCGGCGGCTGACCGACGTCGCACGGGAGGTGTCGCTGCCGCGCGCCACCCGGGTGTTCGAGGAGGGCCACCGGGCGGACCGGTTCTGGATCATCCGCAGTGGACAGGTCGTGCTCGACCAGCGCGTCCCCGGACGCCGGGCGGCGGTCGTCGAAACCCTCGGCCGCGACGAACTGCTCGGCTGGTCCTGGCTGTTCCCGCCCTACCTGTGGCACCTGGGTGCGCAGACCGTCGGCCCGGTGGAGGCGGTGGAGTTCGACGCGAGCGTGGTCCGCGCCCTGTGCGAGTCCGATGCGATCCTCGGCCGGGAGATGTACCGCTACGTCGCCCAGACGGTCGCCGACCGGCTGCACGGCACCCGCACCCGGCTGCTCGACCTCTACGGCCCCCAGGGCAGTGGACCGGGCCCGTGAGCCGGGCGGCGGCCACCGGGGCGTGACCGGGGACCGCCGCTCGCGTACCGGACGGCGGAACCCGTCCCACGGGTGCCGCGCGGGCCGCGGTCAGGCGCCGACGTAGGCCGCGAGGTGCTCGCCGGTGAGGGTGGAGCGGGCGGCGACGAGATCGGCCGGTGTGCCCTCGAAGACGATCGTGCCGCCGTCGTGGCCGGCGCCGGGTCCGAGGTCGATGATCCAGTCGGCGTGCGCCATGACCGCCTGGTGGTGCTCGATGACGACGACCGACTTGCCGGCGTCGACGAGCCCGTCGAGCAGCCCGAGGAGCTGCTCGACATCGGCGAGGTGCAGCCCGGCGGTCGGTTCGTCGAGGACGTAGACGCCGCCCTTCTCGGCCATGTGGGTGGCCAGCTTGAGCCGTTGCCGCTCGCCACCGGACAGCGTGGTCAGCGGCTGGCCGATGGTGAGGTAGCCGAGCCCGACATCGGCCAGCCGGCGCAGGATCCGGTGGGCGGCCGGCGTGTGCGCCGCGCCGTCGCCGAAGAACTCCTCGGCCTCCGTCACCGACATCGCCAGCACCTCGCTGATGTCGCGGCCCCCCAGGTGGTAGTCGAGCACCGAAGCCTGGAAACGCTTGCCCTCGCAGTCCTCGCAGGGGCTGGCGACGCCGGCCATCATCGCCAGGTCGGTGTAGACGACCCCGGCGCCGTTGCAGGTGGGGCAGGCACCCTCGGAGTTGGCGCTGAACAGTGCCGGCTTCACGCCGTTGGCCTTCGCGAACGCCTTGCGGATCGGGTCGAGGAGTCCGGTGTACGTCGCCGGGTTGCTGCGCCGCGAGCCGCGGATCGGGGCCTGGTCGACCGACACCACACCGCCGTCGGCCGGGATCGACCCGTGCATGAGCGAGCTCTTGCCGGATCCGGCGACGCCGGTGACGACGGCGAGCACCCCGAGCGGGATGTCGACGTCGACGTCGCGCAGGTTGTTCGCCGTCGCCCCGCGGATCCGCAGGGCGCCGGTGGGCTTGCGCACCGTCTCCTTGAGCGCGGCCCGGTCGTCGAAGTGGCGGCCGGTGACGGTGTCGCCGGCCCGCAGCTGCTCGACGGTGCCCTCGAAGCAGACGGTGCCGCCCGCGGCGCCGGCGCCGGGGCCGAGGTCGACGACGTGGTCGGCGATCGCGATCACCTCGGGCTTGTGCTCCACCACGAGCACCGTGTTGCCCTTGTCCCGCAGCCGCAGCAGCAGGTCGTTCATCCGCTGGATGTCATGGGGGTGCAGACCCGAGGTGGGCTCGTCGAAGACATAGGTGACGTCGGTCAGCGAGGAGCCGAGGTGGCGGATCATCTTGACGCGCTGCGCCTCGCCGCCCGACAGCGTGCCCGCGGGCCGGTCGAGCGCGAGATAGCCGAGCCCGATCTCCACGAACGAGTCGAGGGTCTGCTGGAGCGCGGTGAGCAGCGGTGCCACCGAGGGCTCCTTGAGGCCGCGGACCCATTCGGCCAGGTCCCTGATCTCCATCGCGCAGGCGTCCGCGATGCTGACGCGCTTGATCTTCGACGACCGGGCCCCCTCGCTGAGCCGGGTGCCGTCGCAGTCGGGGCAGGTGGTGAAGGTGACCGCCCGGTCGACGAACTCCCGGACGTGCGGCTGCATCGCCTCCCTGTCCTTGGACAGCATCGACTTCTGGACCCGGGGGATCAGCCCCTCGTACGTCATGTTGATGCCCGCGATCTTCATCCTGGTCGGCTCGCGGTGCAGGAGGTCGTGCAGCTCCTTCTTGGTGAACTTGCGGATCGGCTTGTCCGGGTCGAAGAAGCCCGACTCGATGTAGAGCCGGGAGTTCCAGCCGCCCCCGGTGTAGCCGGGGATCGTGAACGCGCCCTCGTTGAGCGACTTGCCGTCGTCGTACAGCTGCGCCAGATCGATGTCGGTGACCGAGCCCCGGCCCTCGCAGCCCGTGCACATCCCGCCGGTGCGCTGGTAGGTCGCCTTCACCGCCTTCTTGGCGCCGCGCTCGACGGTGATCGCACCGCTCGCCCGGACCGAGGCGGTGTTGAAGGAGTACGCGCTGGGCGGGCCGATGTGCGGCTTGCCGAGCCGGCTGAAGAGGATGCGCAGCATCGCGTTGGCGTCGGTGGCGGTGCCGACCGTCGAGCGGGGGTCGCCGCCCATCCGCTGCTGGTCGACGGAGATCGCGGTCGTCAGCCCGTCGAGTACGTCCACCTCGGGCCGCGCCGTGGTCGGCATGAAGCCCTGCACGAAGGCGCTGTAGGTCTCGTTGATCAGCCGCTGCGACTCGGCGGCGATCGTGTCGAAGACCAGCGAGCTCTTGCCCGAGCCGGAGACACCCGTGAACACCGTCAGCCGGCGCTTGGGGATCTCGATGCTGACGTCCTTGAGGTTGTTCTCGCGGGCACCGTGCACCCGGATCATCTCGTGGCTGTCGGCGACGTGCGGTGCGGGCGACCGCGGGTCCGTCCTCTTGGCCATGCTCGTCGTCTCCTTCTGTCGTGGGCGGTCTGTGGATCCACTGCGACCCGGCCACGCGACGCGCACGGCCATGACGGTCAGGCTAGATCCGGCCCGGTCACCGGCGCTTCTCGATTCCTGACCGGTACGGCCCCGATCGCTCCCCGCACCCGCCCGTGACGGACGACGACAGCTTCAGCGCGCCGTCCACGCTCCTGACCACCGGCCTCGGGCGCTGTGGGAAAATCGGCGGATGAAACGGCAGGACCTCGACGACCTCGTCCGGCTGCGGCGGGCCCGTGACCGGATGGACCGCGACTACGCCGAGCCGCTCGACGTCCCGGCGCTGGCGCGCGGCGCCCTGATGTCGGCGGGCCACTTCTCCCGTAGCTTCCGCGCCGCCTTCGGCGAGACGCCGTACAGCTACCTGATGACCCGCCGCATCGAGCGGGCCAAGGCGCTGCTGCGGCGCGGCGACCTGAGCGTGACCGAGGTCTGCTTCGCGGTCGGCTGTACGTCGCTGGGGTCGTTCAGCTCGCGCTTCACCCAGCTGGTCGGCGAGAGCCCGAGCGCCTACCGGGCCCGCAGTCATGATCATGGCGCCGCCATCCCGGCCTGCATCGCCAAGATCCACACCAGACCGGTCAGGAACGGAGAAGCGGGCCCCGCCGCCGGGCCCGTAGCGTGAGCGGCATGGACATCACCCTTTCCCAGTGCTTCATCGCCGTCGACGACCATGACAAGGCGATCTCCTTCTACCGCGATGTGCTCGGCCTTGAGGTACGCAACGACGTCGGGTTCGAGGGGATGCGCTGGGTGACCGTCGGGGCGCCCGCGCAGCCGGACGTGAACATCGTGCTGGAACCGCCGCTCGCCGACCCGAACGCCTCACCGGCCGACAAGCAGGCCATGGCGGAGCTGATGGCCAAGGGCCTGCTGCGCGGCGTCATCTTCGCGACGCGGGACTGCGACGCCACCTTCGAACGCATCAGCGCCGCGGGCGGTGAGGTACTGCAGGAGCCGATGGACCAGCCCTACGGCGTCCGCGACTGCGCCTTCCGAGACCCCGCCGGCAACCTCCTGCGCTTCACCCAGCCGCTGCGCAAGTGAGCCCTCGGCGGGGCGGGCCGGACCGGCCATGACCCCTCGGACGGACCCTGGGGCGCGTCCGACGGGTCGGGTCGGGAAGGCCCCGGCCGGAGGCGCCGGCCAAAAGGGCGCCGCGGCCGGGGAACCGTCCCCCGGCCCGGGCCGACTACCTGTGCCGGGTCGTGCCTGCGACCCGCCGGCCGGCACCTGCGGCCGGTGAGACGGCCGGGGGACCGGCTGGTGACGGGTAGGGGAGAAACACACCATGCGTCGTGGGAAGCTGTGCGGTCTGGCGGTGGTCGTCGCGCTGGTCGCCACCGCGTGCGGCGGCGAAGGCGCGGACACCGGCGAGCAGGCGTCCGGAAGCGGCGGCCCGGGTTTTCCGGTGCGGATCGCCGACTGCAAGGGCGCGACCACCACCTTCGCATCCGCACCGCGCAAGATCGTCACCAGTAACGCCGCCGCCCTGGAGATCCTGCTGCGACTCGGCGCGGGCGACCGGGTCATCGGGACCGGCTTCCCGCCCGGCAAGGGCGCCCTGCCCGGCGAACTCGGGGCGCAGGCCCGGAAGGTGCCGGTGCTGGGCCGGCACATCATTCCCAAGGAGAAGCTGCTCGGGTCGGGCGCCGACCTCTACGTCGACACGTTCGCGTCGATGAACAACATGGGCGGGGCGGGCGACGCGCCGAGCGCCGAGGAGTTCGAGGCAGCGGGCATCAAGCACATCCACCTCGCCTCCACCGCCTGCGCCCCGACGGCCGGGAAGCCGCAGCGGGACCTGTCGGGAGTGGAGGGGGACATCAAGCGGCTGGGCGCGGTGACCGGCACGTCCCGGCGGGCGGACGAACTGGTGGCCGGCATGCGGTCCAAGGTCGCCGCGGTGCGAAAGGCGGTGGGCGACCTCGCGCCCGGCAAGCGGCCGACGTACTTCTTCTTCGACTTCGACGCCGGCACCAAGCAGCCGATGGCGGTCTGCCGCAACCAGGTCGCCAACGCGGTCATCGGCCAGGCCGGGGCGCGCAACGTCTTCGACGGCTGCGACGGTGACTTCAAGCCGGTCTCCTGGGAGGACGTGGTCGCCAAGAACCCGGACTGGATCCAGCTCGGGATCCGCGACCGCGGCGACGCGGCGGCCACCAAGAAGGCGTTCGACCAGGCCGAGGCCTTCTTGAAGAGCTTCCCCGCCACCAAGGGGCTCGCCGCCGTGCGCAACGGGCACCTGCTGCGGATCGGCTCGGAGCGTACGACGATCGCCGGCGTCGGCAACGCGGACACCGTCGAGGCGATCGCGCACACCGTCCACGCGGCACGGTTCAAGGCGGAGCGGTAGTGGCATCCGTGCTCGACGCCCCGCGCGGACAGCGGCAGCCGCCCGGGCCGCCCGGGCGGCGCACCCCGCGCGCCGGGCTGCTCGCCCTGGCGCTGGGCCTGGCGCTGGCGGTGGCGCTGACCGCCGCGGTCTCGCTCGGCTCCACCGACATCGCGCCCGCACACGTCTGGTCGGTGGTGCTGCGCCGGCTGGGCGGCGCCGCGCCCCGGCCGGGCACCGACGACCTGATCGTGTGGCAACTGCGCGTCCCCCGCGCCCTGTTGGCGGCCCTGGTGGGCGCGGGACTGGGCCTGGTGGGGACGGCGACCCAGGCGCTGGTGCGCAATCCGCTGGCGGACCCGTATCTGCTGGGCATCTCCAACGGCGCCTCGCTCGGCGCGGTCGCCGCGATCGTGCTGGGGGCGAGCGCCGGCGGGGTGCTGGGCCTGGGACTGTCGGCGGCCGCCTTCGCCGGCGCGCTGGGCGCGTTCGCGCTGGTGTGGTGGATGGCGCGGCGCGGGGGAGGGTTCTCACCGCTGCGGCTGGTGCTGGCCGGGGTGGGGATCGGACAGTTCCTGTCCGGGTTCACCAGCTATCTGGTGCTGCAGGCCGGCGACGAGCAGCAGACCCGCAGCGTGCTGTTCTGGCTGATGGGGAGCTTGAGCGGGGCCACCTGGAGCGTGCTGTGGCCGCCGGTGCTGGCGGTCGCCGCCGGGCTGCTCGCGCTCCAGGCGCGGGCCCGCCCCATGAACGCGCTCGTCATGGGCGATGAGACCGCGGCCGGGGTGGGCGTGGACGTCACCCGGTTGCGCCGCGAACTGTTCGTGGTGACCAGCCTGTTGACCGGCGTCCTGGTCGCGGTCTCCGGGGCGATCGCCTTCGTGGGGCTGATGGTGCCGCATCTGTGCCGGATGGTCATCGGCGGCGACCACCGCCGGCTGCTGCCGCTGTCCGCGCTCACCGGGGCCCTGCTGCTGGTGGTGGTGGACGTCGTGTGCCGTACGGCCATGGACAGCCAGGAGCTGCCGGTGGGCGTGGTGACGGCGATGATCGGCGCGCCCGCGCTGCTGTTCATCCTGGACCGGCGGATGGCGGTGGGCCGGTGAACGTCGAGATCGAGGATCTGCACGTCGGCTACGCGGGCCGCGATGTGGTCGCCGGGGTGCGTCTGCTGGCCGCGGCCGGGGAGATCGCCGGGCTGGTCGGGCCCAACGGCAGCGGGAAGTCCACCGTGCTGCGGACCGTCTACCGCCATCTGCGGCCCACCGCGGGGCGGGTACTGCTGGCCGGGGCCGACCTCGGCGCGCTGACACCCGCGCAGACCGCGCGGCAGGTCGCCGCGCTGCCGCAGGAGCGCGGCAGCGACTTCGAGCTGACCGTGCGCGAAGTGGTGGCGATGGGCCGGACGCCCTACAAGCGGGCGTTCGCGGGTGAGGACCACACCGACCGGGAGACCGTCGCGGCCGCCCTGGCCGCCGTGGGCCTGGCCGGGCAGGGCGCCCGCCGGTTCTCCGCACTGTCCGGCGGGGAGCGCCAACGCGCGCTGCTGGCACGGGCGTTCGCGCAGGATCCGGACGTACTGGTGCTGGACGAGCCCACCAACCACCTCGACGTCCGGCACCAGGTCGAACTGCTCGCGCTGCTGCGCGCACAGCGCCGCACGACGCTGATCTCACTGCACGACCTGAACGCCGCGGCGTCCCTGTGCGACCGGCTGCATGTGCTGCACGCCGGGCGGGTGGTGGCCTCCGGCACGCCCCGCGAGGTGCTGACCCCGCCCCTGCTCGCCGAGGTGTTCGGGGTGCGCGCCGCGGTGGCCGAACACCCGCTCACCGGCGACCCGTTGATCGCCTTCGACCACCGCGAGCCGCTGCCCGCCGGCGACGGGTGAGGCGCACCGGGCGGGCTCGGCGCGGGTGCGGGGTTCTGGGGCCCCGCGCGCTCACCCCGCCACGTAGTGGCTCGGCCGCCCCTCGCGCAGCACCAGCCGGCCGCGCCGCTCGGCATCCGTCCGGTGCATCAACTCGCGGCGCCCGTCGGCGTGTTCGAGCACACAGGAGTGCCACGGCGTCAGCCACACATCGGGCGCTTCGAGCAGCCGTATCCCGAACTTGGCCGAGCTCCGCGGCTGCGGATGGATCGAGAGCCGGAACGCCTCCGGGTGGTGCACGGCGACCAGCTCGCCCCAGGCGCGGCTGCGCCGCATCACGCCGTAGGCACGCCGGCGGCAGTCGCGCTGCAGCGCCGAGCGGGTACCGGGGAACTGGGCGGTGTCCTCGAACAGGAACCGGGTGATGCCCTGGTACAGCCGCCGGGCCGGCTCGTCGCTGCGGGTCAGCGACCGCAGTTCCGCCAGAGAGGGGGCGTGGCGCTCCTCGACCAGCAGGCGCTTGTCGTCGTGCGTCGGCCCCTCCCCGTACACCTGGCGCAGGTCGAAGACGTCCAGCCGGGTCAGGCCCTCCGCGCGGATCAGGGCGCGCAGCGCGTCGCTGTAGGCGTCGATGTCGCGGTCCGGCACCCCGATGAGATCGCTGAAGACATGTCCGTCCGAGCAGATGACCACCCGCGCACCGGGCGGATACACGGCCTCGATACGCGCGCACAGCGCGTCCAGGAAGCGCAGCGCCAGCCGTTCGCCCTCGTCCGGGAGGTGGCCCAGGACCTTGGCGGGGTTGGGCGACTTGCAGGGAAAGCCCGGCAGGGTGAACAGGATCGGCTCGCCCGCCGCCACCGGAGCGGCCAGCTGGCGCAGCTGGGCGGGGAAGCCGTCGGGGGAGTCGTGGTGGGTGGCGTCCAGCGTGCGGCGGTACGGCAGCAGCGTGGTGAGCACCGCCGCGCAGACGGCCTGCCGGTCGGCCGGCGCGGCGGTGTGCGGTCGGGTGGGGCTGGTCAGCACGCGGTGACCGCCCCGCCGGACACCGGGCAGCCGCCGGCCGCGCCGTAGGCGACCGGCAGCCGGTCGACCCCGCGCGCCAGCACCGCGGGTATCCACCGCAGTTCGGCATCCGCGACGGCCGTCCGGAGGTCCGGCAGTCGCCGGAGCAGCGCGCCGAGGGCGATCCGGAGTTCCAGCCGGGCGAGCGCGGCACCGGGGCAGAAGTGGATGCCGTGGCCGAAGGCGAGGTGCGGGTTGGGGGAGCGGTCGAGGTCGAGGGCGTCCGCGTCGGCGAACCGTTCGGGGTCGCGGTTGGCCGCGCACAACGACACGATCACCGAGTCGCCCGCCGGGATCGGGGTGCCGTGCAGATCGGCGTCCTCGGCGAAGAACCGCCAGGTCGTCAGCTCGAAGGCGCTGTCGTAGCGCAGGAGTTCCTCGACGGCGCTGGGCGGCAGCTCCGGGCGGCCGGCCAGCTCGGCGAGGTGCTCGGGGTGGCGCAGCAGGGCGACCAGGGCCGTGGTGATCTGGTTGGTGACCGGCTCCTGGCCCGCCACCAGCAGCTGGAAGATCATCGAGTCCAGCTCCTCCGGGCCGATCCCACCGGCGTCGCGGGCGGCCACCAGCCGGGAGAGCAGGTCCTCGCCGGGCTCACGGCGCTTGTGGACCACCAGATCGGCGATGTACTGCTGCAGCCCGCGCAGCCGCGCCTCGTAGGCGGGACGGCCCGGGTCCCCGGGCCCCACGGGCTGGACCACCTTCCCCCAGTCTCGGTCGAAGCGGTCCGCGAACTCCCCGGGCAGGCCGATCACATGGGCGAGCACCTGGAAGGGGAAGTGCGCGGCGAAGGCCTCGACGAGATCGGCCTCGCCGCGCTCCGGGAGCCGGTCGAGCAGCGCGTCGGCCATCGCCCGGAAGCGGGGTTCGAGCGCCGCCACGCGCTGCGGGGCGAAGGCGTCGGTGATCAGCCGGCGCAGCGCGGTGTGCCGGGGCGGGTCCTGGTGGAGCAGATGCACCTGCAACTGGGAGTGCTGGGGCTCGGGCATGATCGAGGCGCGCGCCCGCCAGGCCGCGTTGCCGCGCGAGTGGTGCTTGCCCAGCCGGGGGTCGGTCAGCGCCTGGTGCGCGGCCTCGTACCCGGTGACAAGCCAGGCGCACACCCCGCTGGGGAAGCGCACCCGGTGGACCGGGCCGCGCGCCCGCAGCTCGGAGTACAGGGGATAGGGATCGCGGGTGTACTCCGCTCCGTACAGCGGGACGGGATCGGGCAACGTGGACAAGGCGTCCTCCTCAACGGCGCTGGTCTGCGACAACCGCACCCGCACGGCACGGCGTGGGAAAGGTCGGCCGCGGGGCGCGCCGAGTTCCCGCCGGCCGCGGGGAATTCGGCGGCCGCGCGGACGGACGGCGACGTACGGGCGGTCAAGTGGCGCGCCGGACAAACCCAGTTAGTCGGTCCGCCGCACCCTCGGGTTCCGGCCGGCGAACGGGACGAACCTCACGCGCCGACGGACCCCCGAACGCCCGCTTCGCACCGTTCGCGGCTGCGACCATGACGCGATGTCCACCTCTCCGGCCGACCGCAGTCGGCCCGCACTCCCTCCGGCCGTCGGACGGCTGCTGCCCGCACGACCGGTCATCGGATTCATCGCCCTGCTGGTGCTGCTCTTCGCGCTGTCGTACGCCGCCGGTACCCTCGCCGGCCCGGTGGCACCGGGCCTGCACCCGGCAGGCGGCACCCGGGCGCCCGGTACCGCGCCCGCCGACGACGGGGACATGGGCCGGATGCACGACATGGGCGCCGGGGCACCCCGCCCGGTGACGGTGGGAGCGGCACGATGAGTGCGCGGCCGGCGCGGCCCGCACCCCGATCGGTCGGCGACCGGGCGCCGGCCGGGGCTCCTACCGGCGACCCGCTGCCCGACCACACCACCACCCTCACCATCGGCGGGATGACCTGCGCCGCCTGTGTGGGGCGGGTCGAGAAGAAGCTCGGCCGGCTGGACGGTGTCGCGGCCTCGGTGAACCTGGCCACCGGGCGGGCGACGGTCAGCCACCCCGCGACGGTCCCCGTCAGCGAACTGATCTCCACGGTCGAGGCGGCCGGTTTCACCGCACGGCTCCCCGAGCCCGTCGCCCCGGAGCCGGGCGGCGAGGACCGGCCGCCGTCGCCCGGGCGCCCGGACGACCAGGCCGCCCGGGTCGAGCGCCACCGGCTGCTGCTGACCGCCCTGCTCTCGCTGCCCGTCCTGGCGCTGTCGATGGTGCCCGGCTGGCAGTTCCGCAACTGGCAGTGGCTGTGCTTCGTGCTCGCCGCACCCGTCGCCGTATGGGGCGCAGCGCCCTTCCACGCGCGGGCGCTGCGGGGCCTGCGGCACGGCGCCGCCACCATGGACACCCTGGTCTCCCTCGGCGTCGTCGCGACCTTCGCCTGGTCCGGCTATGCGCTGTTCCTCGGCGGGGCTGGCGCGCCCGGTATGACGATGCCGCTGCGCCTGCTGCCCACAGCGGGCGACGGCAGCGCGCACCTCTATCTGGAAGCCGCCGTCGGCGTACCGCTGTTCGTGCTGGCCGGGCGCCGGATGGAGGCCAGGGCCCGGCGCGGCACCGGCTCCGCGCTGCGGGCGCTGGCCGAACTCGCCGTCAAGGACGTCACCGTACGGGCGCCCGGCGGCGAGCCGGGGCTCCCCCCGCCGGAGGGGAACGGGGCGTGGCGGAGCATTCCCGCGGACCGCCTGCGGGCCGGTGACCGCTTCCTGGTGCGCCCCGGCGAGCGGGTCGCCACCGACGGCACCGTCGTCGAGGGCAGCTCCGCCCTGGACCTGTCCCTGATCACCGGCGAGAGCCGCCCGGTCGAGGTCGGCGCGGGCTCGGCGGTCGTCGGCGGCGCGGTCAACTCCGGCGGCCTGCTGGAGGTACGGGCCGACGCGGTGGGCGCCGACACCCAGCTCGCCCGGATCACCCGGCTCGTCGAGGACGCCCAGAGCGGCAAGACCCACATCCAGCGGCTCGCCGACGCGGTGGCGGCCGTCTTCGTCCCCGCCGTACTGACCGTGTCGGTCAGCGTCCTGGGCTTCTGGCTCGGCGCCGGCGCCGAGCCGCAGGCCGCGATCACGGCCGCGGTCGCCGTCCTCGTCGTGGCCTGTCCGTGCGCGCTGGGGCTGGCCACCCCGACCGCGCTGCTGGCCGCCACCGGCCGCGGCGCCCAGCTCGGGATCCTGGTCCGCGGCCCGCAGGCACTGGAGCGGCTGCGGCGCATCGACACCGTGGTCCTCGACAAGACCGGCACCCTCACCACCGGGCGGATGAGCGTCACCGACCTCACCGCGCGCGGCGGCGGCCTCGACGCGGCCACCACGCTGCGCCTGGCCGCCGCCGTGGAGCAGGGCTCCGAACACCCGCTGGGCCGCGCGATCACCGCCCACGCCCGCGCGGCCCGGCCGCAGGGCGATCAACTCCCGCCCACGGTGGGCGACTTCAGCGCCACGCCCGGGTACGGCGTATCCGGCACGGCAGACGGGCGCCGGGTGGAGGTCACCCGCCCCGGCGACCTCACCGGTCTGCCGGCGCCCCTCCCGGACGCGGTGCGGGCGGCCGAGACCGCCGGACACACCCCGGTGCTGGTGACCGTCGACGGCACTCCGGAGGCGGTCCTCGCCGTCGGCGACACGCTGCGCCCCGACTGCTACCGCGCCGTGGACCATCTGCGGCGCCTGGGCCTGCGGCCAGTCCTGGCCACCGGCGACCGCGCCGCCACCGCCCGTGCGGTGGCCGGCCGGCTCGCCGTCACCGAGATCCACGCCGAGGCCCGCCCCGAGGACAAGGCCGCCCTCGTCACGGCGCTGAAGGAGCAGGGCGGCCGGGTCGCCGTCGTCGGCGACGGCGTCAACGACGCGGCGGCCCTTGCGCTCGCCGACCTCGGCATCGCCATGGGCAGCGGCACCGACGCCGCGATCGGTGCCGCCGATGTCACCCTCGTCCGCGAGGACCTCCAGGCCATCGCCGACGCGGTACGCCTCGCGCGCCGCACCCTGGCGACGATCCGCGCCAACCTCGTCTGGGCCTTCGGCTACAACCTCCTCACCGTGCCGCTCGCCGCGGTCGGCCTGCTCAACCCGATGCTGGCGGCCGCCGCGATGTCCGTCAGCTCCCTGCTGGTCGTGGGCAACAGCCTGCGGCTGCGCGCCTGGCAGCCGGGCGGCGGCGCCCGCAGGCCCGCCCGCCAGGCCGAACGAGCCCGTACCCCGGCACCTGGAGGAATCGCATGAACCGGCTGCCCGCAGCGGCCGTCGCCGTACCGCTGCTCACCTGCCTGGCGACCCTCGGCACGCTCACCGTGTGGACCGCGACCGGCAACGCGGGGACGCCCGCGCGGCTGAGCGTCGCCGAGGGCCGGGTGCTGGTCCCCGCCGGCTCCGAGGCCACCGCCGCGTTCTTCACCATCCGCAACACCGGCGGCGCGGACGACGTCCTGACGGGCGTCACCGGGCCCGCCGGCCACCGGGCGATGCTCAGCCGCACCGTCGACATCGGCCACAACGCCCGGAGCATGGCGATGGTCCGGGCCGCCACCGTCCCGGCCGGCGGCACCCTGCGGATGACACCGACGGACCTGGACGTCATGATCAGCCCGCCGCCGGCGCTCGCACCCGGCGACCGGCTCACCTTCACGCTCCACTTCCGCGACAGCCCGCCGCGGACCGTACGGGCCCGGGCGGTGCGTCCCGGCCAGTGACGACAGGGGGCTCATGGACGCGCACCGGCGCGCGTCCATGAGCCCCCTTCGCCTGCCGGGCGCGGACCGTCAGGCCACGGCGCCCGCGAGCGCGCGCGGCCGCTCGGCCGGTTCCGGTCGCTCCGCCTCCGCCAGCAGCGCCACCAGCGTCTCGCGGGCGCGCGCCACCCGGGACCGTACGGTCCCCACGGGAGTGCCCATCACGCCGGCGGCCGCCGCGTACGGCAGCCCCAGCAACTGGGTGAGGACGAACGCCTCCCGCCGCTGCGGCGCCAGGGCCGCGAGCAGCTCGGACAGCGCGACGCCCTCGTCGAAGCCCGGCACCCCGCGCGGCTGCACCCGCTCCGCCGCCGACTGCCAGTCGTCGGTCGCGGCCAGCCGCGGCCGGACCGCATGGGACCGGATCCGGTCCGCCACCACCCGCCGGGCGATGGTCAGCAGCCAGGTACGTGCCGAGGACCGGCCCTCGAACCGCGGCAGGCTGCGCAACGCCCGTACGTAGGTGTCCTGCACCAGGTCGTCGGTCGCCTGCGGATCGCCGCTGAGATGCGTCACATAGCGCCGCACATCGAGCTGGGTGGCCCGCACGAACTGCTCGACGGCCCGCTCGTCACCGGTGCGGGCGGCCAGCGCCCAGCCGGTCACCGCCTCGTCATCCCGCATATCGCGACCGCCCCTCGCCGCACCGCGGTGCTTCGGGGAGGATGGACACATGCACTGCTCGCGCATCCGTACGGCCCTCTCCGCCCGCCTCGACGGGGAGCAACCGCCACCCGGCGTCACGCCCGGCGGGCTCGCCGCCCACCTCGCCGACTGCCGGGACTGCCGGCAGTGGGAAGCCCGGGCGCGGGCCCTGACGGCGCGTCTCGACCGCGCCACGGCCCCCTTTGAGGACGACCCGGCGGCCGTCGACGCGCTGCTCGCCGGCCTGCGGTCGGTGGCCGCGGGGCCGGCGCCCCCCGGCTCGGTGGGCACGGACGGCGGACGGGCCGGCTGAACGGACGGGGCGCGGGCGCCCGCGCCCCCGAACCGGTGTGCCGGCGTCGGATGCCGTCGGCATCCGGACAGGATTCATCATCTGGAGTCCTTCGCATGATCCGGTCACCGCACGTGGGCGGCGACCGGTGAAAACGGAGCCGGGACCCGGGCGTCCGCGCTCGGCGCGCAGCACCCGTCCGCCCCTCGGCTCGGGAATTCGACCGTGCTGTCAGCCGACAGCCGGCTCATACGGCGGACCCCGCAGCGACATCGCATGGGCCAGCAGCAGCTTCTGCACCGCTCGCCGCGGCTCCTGCCGGGCGGCGCGCACGGCGGGCGGCGCATCGGGCAGCACCCCGCGCAGGACGAGCACCAGCGGGGCGAACAGCCAGGACGACACGCTCCGCACGAGCCGGAACGCCGCCCGCTCGCCACCCCACAGCCACCACGCGCTGAGCAGCGCGACCAGCAGGTGGGCGGCCAGCATGCCGGTGGCGCCGCCGTGCATCCCCGTCATCTGACCGGACGGATCCAGATGCTGCAGCCGGCCCGCATGCTCCGCCGGGGACATCCCCGGCATCCCGGAGGCTCCGTGCATCCCGTGCACGGACGCCATCTGCCGCTGCATCAGCTGTGTCATCTGTGCGGTGGCGCCGTCGGAGAGCCGCATGCCCTGCGCGCCGCACATCCAGGAGTCCGCCCACCGCCGCGCGAGCGACAGCGGCTCGCCGCCACCGCCGGAGCGGGCCACCGCCTGGCCGAACGAGAAGGCGCCGTGCAGCGCCGCCTGGGTGCCGACGGTCAGCAACCCGACCAGCAGCGGGCCGCGTTCCCGGCCCGCGAAGCACCAGGCACCGGCCGCCGTTCCCACGCCGGCCGCGAGCAGCATCCACGCGGGCACCGCGGCATCCGACATCACCGCGTGTCCCAGCGCAGCGAGCAGCACACACACCGCGGCGAACACCGCGGCCCGTAGCCCCCTGAGAACCTGCCCCGCATCCATGACAGGCCCATCGTCGCACCCCACCTCCGGCGTCGATCACCAGGGGCACCGGAGGCGGCGTGCGTACGGGTGAAGCCGGTGGCGAGGTGGGTGCGCGGAGGTTAGAAGTCGGCGCTCGAACGCACCTATAGAGCTGTGACAGACCCTTTTGACGTGGCGATGCTGATGCTTGCCCGATCAGAGCCTGTTTCTGACCTGGAGCGCGACGGCGCGGCACTGGAGCCGAAGACCGTGCGACTGTCTCCAACGGGGGGAGAGGTCCATGGCGGTGTCACCGCGGCATCGCGCGCAGACGCTCGCGGAAGGCCCTGACGCGGGGATGCCTCTGATAGGGGGCGAGCCGCTGGACCAGCCGGGGGAGCGTGCCGTGCACGGACCCCTTGGCGAGCTGCTGGTGGTGCTGGAGAGCGTGGAAGCAGTGCTCGACGGCCGCCTCCACCTCGCGCGTGGCCAACAGGACCTGCGCGAGCTGGGCGTGCAGCAGCGTACGGGCCTTGTGGTGATCGGCCGGCCGGCCGGCCAGCGAGCGTGCCAGCTCGGCCGCCGCGCCGTCGTGGTCCCCCAGCCGCGCGAGCACCTCGGCCCGCTGGTAGCGCAGGGCGGACTCCGGATAGCTGGTGAAGGGGCCCTCCGGTCCCGTGGCCAGGGCGAGCTGACGTTCCGCCGCCCCGAGATCCGCGGCCGCCGGGCGGTGCCCGCCGGCGCCGGCGCGCACGACGGCGCGCCCGGCGTGCAGGAAGGCCCGGGTCGCGTGGGGGACGGCCGAGCCCGCGACGCCGAGTGCCGCCTCGCCGAGCTCGACGGCCTGGCGGTGGTCGCCCAGCCGGTGCGCCTGCACACTCAGACAGCGCAGAGTGATCGCGTAGGAGCCGCGGTCCTCGGCCGCGTGGGCGAGTGAGAGGGCGACGTCGTAGTAGTGCAGCGCGAGGGCGGTGTGCCCCACATCGGACGTCATCGAGGCGAGCAGCAGCGTCAGATGGGCCGCCCCGGTGAGCAGGGAGCTGCGGACCGCCGGATCGGCGGGTGCGGTGAGCAGCGGCACCACGTCGTCGGCGAGGTACAGCGCCAGTGCGGGCCTGCCGTGGGCGCCGCCGTACTTCTCCCCCATCAGCGCGCTGTAGGACGCCATGGTCGTCAGCCGCGCCGCGTCCGCCGAGGTCGCCTGCCGCCCAACCCCGGTGGGTCGCACGACCGGTGGGGGGCTCTTGTCCCAGCTGCGGAGCACGGGGGGCGGGGCGGAGATGACCGAGCGGGCCAGCGGCGCCCGGCGGGTGGGATCGGCGTCCGCCCGGCACAGCGCGGCCAACCGCCGCACCGGATCGTCGCTGCGCAGCACGGCCGCCACCGTGTCGCCGCCCGCGTCCGGCGCGTCGAACCCGGTGTCGGCGGGCGTCAGACGCCGGCCGACACGGCGGCTCAGCGCCTGCCCCACGAGCTCGTCGACCGGTGGACGGGGGCGCGATCCGTGGAGCCAGTGGGCCACGGAGGTCCGGTCGTAGCGCAGGTTCAGTCCGTGTGCCGTGCCCAGGAGGTTGACGGCGCGGGCGAGGTCCCCGGCGGACCAGTCGGCTTCGGCCAGCAGCGCGGCCAGCAGGCGATTCGGGCGCCGGCCCTTCATGATCCGTCTTCCATGATCCGTCTTCCCTCCGGATACGACGCACCGCGACGTGGTGCGGGGACTTTCAACACGTTCACGGACCCACCGCATGCCGGGCGTTCCCGCCCGACCGGATTCATGGTTCCGTTAAGGGGCGGACGTCGGCTATGCCCCAGGTTCCGGAAGGCGGATTTCCGGACACTGGCCGGCTCGTGCGCCGGTGAATTCTGCGCCGAATGCGCTCCGGCGGTCCGCACCAGGATTCCTCACGTACAACAGCAGCACCAGGCACGGCACATGGCACCTCGCAAAACAACTCAGCAGAAGTATTCCCGCAGTTCCGCACCCTGTATCACCCGCGGCCCGGCCGTGGAATTGGCTCGGAACGAGCGGCCCACCACCGTTGGCCGGCCGGCCGACTCTCCGCCCGGGAGCGAAAAGTGGCGCAGACCAGACGCCGCAACGAATTCCTGAGGTCCCTGCTGGCGGAGGCCCGCTGGACCCAAGCCGCGCTCGCCCGGTCGGTCAATGCGCTGGCCGCGGAGATCGACCTGGACCTGAACTACGACCGCACGGCCGTCTCCCATTGGCTCAGCGGTACGCAGCCGGCCCCACCGGTGCCCGAACTCATAGCGGAGGCGCTGACCCGGCGCCTGGGCCGGTCCGTCTCCCCGAGCGCGGCAGGACTCGCCGGTGCCCCTTCCGCGCCGACGAGCGGGCGGCCACCCGACCATGTCTCACCGGCCGAATCGGCGCTCACCGATCTGTGCAGCATGGAGAGCGACCCCACCCGCCGGGTGTCCGCACGACTCCAGCCGTACCGGGAATCGGACCTCGCGGGCGCACGGGCCGAACCGCGGTCCTGGACGACGCGTCCGGCGGTGCGGCGTGAGGAGACCGAGGAGGAACTCGCCGTCGTCCGGCTCGCCGTGCGCTTCTACGCGGCGTCCTTCAACGCGCACGGCGGCCGGCGGGCCCGCTCGACCCTGGCCACCTACCTCGCGGACGACATCGTCCCCAGGCTGCGGGAGATGACGGACCAGGACACCCACCGGGGCCTGCTGGTGGAGACCTCACGACTGACCTTCCTGCTCGCGCGGATGTACCAGGACGCATCCGTCCACGGACTCGCCCAACGCCACTTCCACACCGCCCTGCGACTGGCCGCGGAGTCCGGGGACGCCACCGCCTGGGCCGTCGCCCTACGGGGACTGAGCGCCCAGGGACTCGCGCTGGGCCACCGGCGGACGGCGCTGCAGGCCGCCGAGACCGCCGCGTCCACCGCCGTCGCGCCGGACGGCGGCACCCGGGCGTTCCTGCTGTCCCAACTCGCCGTCGCCCAGGCCGCCTGCGGTCTGCGCCATGCGGCGCTCACCTCCTTGGGCACGGCCGAGCGCGCGGCCGAGTCGGGCCGGCGGCACGGGTGCGCGCCGGGTCCCTTCCACACCTACGCGTCCGCGGCGCTGGAGTTCCAGAGCGCCGAGGTCTTCCGCCATCTGGGAGATCTGCCGGCGGCTCGGGCGGCCCTGCACCACTCCTTGGCGCGGCGCCCGGGCGACGACCACCGCGGGCTTGCGCTGAGCCATGCCCGGCACGCCGAGATCCTCGTCGGACTCGGTCATGTGGAGGAGGCCTGTGCCGCCTGGAGTTCCTTCCTCGATCAGTACGTCCATGTGCGGTCGGGCGCGGCGGATCTCGCGGTGAGCCGGCTGCGGCAACTCCTCGCCCCTTTTCGCCCGCTCCCCGCGGTGACCGCGATTCTGCACCGTACGTCCGCCCTGACATCCGTTTATCCGAGACCCTGAACCATTCGACCGGCTGTGCGCTTTCACGCCTTTCAACATCTCCGCGTATCACGGCCACCCCCATCCTCGCGAAAGTCGCTGTTCAATCGAGGAGAAGCCACCGCGGGACGGAAAGGAGCGGTGAATATGACCGGCACCACCGGCGTTTCCCCGGAAGAAACCGACGCGTCACACCGCCAGGTCGTCCACCTCTTTCCGGGCCAGGGCGACTTCGCCGTCAGCCCGCTCGTCCGGGCGGTACGCGCGCACGACTGCGTACGCACCGCGGTCGCCGAGGTGTTCGGGGAAGCGGAGGAGGCGGGCCGGGAGTTCGGCATCCCGCCCCTCGCACAGGCGCTGCTGGGCGACTCGCCCCCCAGCGGCCGCGACCTCGCCGCCGCCACCGTCGGTACCGCCCAACTCGCCCTGTTCTGCTCCTCGATGGCCGTCCACCGCGCACTGTGCGCCATCGGGAGGGCACCCGACCAGGTGCTGGGGGTGAGTTTCGGGGAGATCGCGGCGCTCACCGCGGCCGGCGTCTTCGACATCGCCACCGGAGCCCGGATCGCCTGCCTGCTGGCACGGCAGCTGACGCACTGCGCGGGCGGGCTGACGCTGATCGGCGCCGCGGAGTGCCGCACCCATGCGCTGCTGCGCGAGGCCAGGTCCCCGGAACTGGCCCTGGCCTGCGTGAACGACCCCGGTGAGACCGTGGTCAGCGGCCCCGTCGCGGCCCTCGCCGCCGTGGAGGAACTCGCCAGGCGGCAGGGGGTGCCGGCCTCCCGGCTGCGGCTGCCGTTCTCCTCCCACCACCCGTCGCTGACCGGGCCGGCGGACGCCTTCGCGGCCTCGATCCGGCAGCTCGCCGCCCACCCCGCCCGGATGCCGGTGCTCTCCGCCGTCCACGGCGGCCCCTACGGGCCCGGCGACGATGTGGCCCGCGGACTGGCGAACTGCCTGATCCGCCCCGCACGGCTGCCGAAGGTGCTGCACCAACTGACCACCCGTGGGGCCGTGTTGCTGCTGGAGGCGGGAACCGGCCGCTCGCTCACCCGCAACGCACAGCACACCCTGCCGCCCGCCGCGGCCCGCGCCCACGCACCCCTCGCCGACCCCGGATTCCCCTGGACGCGGGCCGCCGCCCGAGCCGCATCGCCGACCGGCGGTCCTCCCCGCCGCCCCTTGGAGCCGTCCCGATGACCACACGCCTGCCGCCGCGCGGTGAACTGCACGACCTCATCAACGGGGCGTCCCCGGACCCGCTGCGCGGCCGACTGCGCGCCGCCCTGGCGGCCACCGACGAGCCCCCGACAGCGGACCGCGCGGAGCGCGCCCACCGCATCCACCGGCGGCTGCGCCGCCTGGCCGACGCCCTGCCGCCGGCCGCCGAGCTGCTGTCCGACCCCCGTCGGCTCGCGCTGCTCAGCGAGTGCGTCGCGGTCGCCGACCCGCCGTTGTACATGGCCACCCTCTCCCACTACGCGCTCTGCCTGGGCTCGGTCATCGCGCTGACGGACGACCCGGCCCGCCTCGGAAACCAGTGGGAGGCGCTGGCGAGCGCCCGCTCCAAGGGCGTGTTCATGGTGACGGAGATCGGCGACGCCAGCAGCCACCTGGGAATCCGCACCACCGCCGAATTCGACCCGCGCACCGGTGAGTTCCTACTCGGCACGCCGGACGCCGGGGCGGCCAAGTTCTCCTCCGTCGGTTCCTCACGGATGCCGCAGACGGCCGTGGTGTGCGCACGGGTGCTGGCCGGCGGGGCGGACCGCGGGGTGTTCTCCTTCGTGGTGGACCTCACCGACGAGCACGGCCCGCTGCCGGGCGTGGAGATCTCCCGCAGCCTCGAACTGCCGGCCCTGCCGATGGACTACGCGCTGGTGCGCTTCCACGGCGTACGGCTGCGCCACGAGCAGTGGCTCCGCGACCGCGCCCGCATCGACGACGAGGGAGCCTTCCACGATCCGCTCGGCACCGCGGACGCCCGGCTCCAGCGGACCCTGTGCGTGGGGCAGGTCCTGTGGGCCACGCTGCCCTCGGCGATGGCCGCCATGGCACGGGAGTGCGCGGTACGGGCACTGCGCTTCTCCGCGCGCCGGCGGGCCCACGGCCGGCTGGCCCCGGGGGCGAGCGTGCTGACCTACCGCAACCAGCAGCACGCGCTGCTCGGTTGCCTGGCCGAGTCCTTCGCCCTCACCTGCGCCGGCCGGACGGCCCGCGAGATCTGGACCAGGTCGCGCGCCGTGGCCGGCCGCCGCGGCACGGTCGACGCGATGACCTTCGCGCCGTGGACCGCGGTCGACCGGCCCCTGGCGGTGCTCAAGGCGCTCACCGTCCGCGGCACCGCGCGGGTGGCCGCCGAATGCCAGCACCGGTGCGGGGTCGCGGGCTTCCTGCAGCCCAACCTGCTGGCGGGGTACCACGGTTTCGCCCATGCCTTCGACAGCGCCGGCGGCGACAGCCGGCTGATCCTGCTGGACGCCGGGCGGGCGCTCGCGGCGGAGGGCGCCCACAACGGGCAGCACGCCGCCGGCCGCCGCACGGGCGTTGCGGCACCCGCCGTCCCCGCGGACCACCCCGCGTGGTGGCCGGCGGTCACCAGAGCCCAGGAGGCCTGGCTGGCAGGGGAGTTGCACCGGACGCTGGAGCGGCGGACCCGGGCCGGGCTCACGGGCCTGGAGCTGTGGAATCCGCTGCTGGACGCGGCCGGTGAACTCGGCGAGGCCTACGGGAGCCGGCTCGTCGCCGAGAGCCTGGCCGGAGCCCTCGCGGCGGTCGACGATCCCGGGCTGCTCGCGGTGCTGCGCCCCCTGGTGGCGCTGTACGGGGCGGTCGAGGCGCGCCGCCTGGCCGGCGGCCTCCAGGCCACCGGCGTGCTGAGCGCGGCCACGGTGCGGGCGCTGCCCGCCGTGCTGGACGGCCTGTGCGACCGGCTGATGCCCCATCTCCCCCTGCTGGAGGAGGCCATGGGCGCCGCGGGCGGTGCGCCGCCCGCCCCCTTGGGTGCCGACGACTACGCCGCGGCCCTGACCGAGTCCCTCGACCCGCTACCGGAAGGGCCGTCATGAGCCATACCTGCCCGAGGATGCCCCGTATCGGTGTGCTGGGCATGGGCACCTACCTGCCCCGCACCACCCGGACCAACGAGGAGGTCGCGGCGGCGGCGGGCGTCACACCGGAGTGGATCGCCCAGCGCACCGGTGTCCACACCCGGCATGTGGCCGACCCGGCAGAGGCCGCCTCCGATCTGGCGGCGGCCGCGGTGCGGGCCGCGGTGGCCGCCGCGAACATCGACATCGACCAGGTCGACGTGCTGATCGCGGCCACCTCCACCCCCGACGAGCTGGGCCCCTCCACCGCCTGCCGGGTCCAGGCCCTGACCGGCGCCCGGCACGCGGTGGCCCTGGACGTCAGCGCGGCCTGCGCCGGCTGGCTGTTCGCGGCCCGGGTCGCCCACGACTGGCTCCGCGGCAACCGCGGCGCGCGGTACGCGGCGGTCGTCGGCGTCGAGGCGTACTCCAAGTTCGTCGACCCCGCGGACCGCGGGACCGCGGTGCTCTTCGCCGACGGCGCGGCCGCCGCGATCCTGGGCCCCGTCCCGGGCGGCGGCGGATTCGCCGACTTCCGCCTCGGCTCCGACGGCACCGGCGCCCACCACGTGCTCATCCCCGCCGGCGGCAGCCGCATCCCCGCGAGCCCCGCCACCCTCGGCGCGCACCGGCACCACATCCACATGGACGGCCGTGCGGTCCGCGACTTCATCGCCCGGATCTTTCCGCAGCTGGTCGGCGAGGCCCTGGTCCGCAACCGGCTCCGGCTGGAGGACATCGACGCGTACATCACCCACCAGCCCAACCCCGTGCTGCTGCGCGGCCTCGGCGAGCGCATCGGCATCCCGCCCGAGCGGCTGGTCATCGTCGGCGACGAGGTGGGCAACATCGGTGCCGCCAGCGCCCCGTACGCACTGGCCACCGCCGCCTCCCGCGGGCTGCTGCCGCGCGGCGGCCGGATCCTGCTCGCCGTCTTCGGCGCCGGTGTGACCTGGGGCAGTGCCCTGCTGACCTGGACCGGCGCACCCGCCATCCGGATAGCGCCGGCCCGCACCCCGCACACCGCCCCACCACCCGCCCGAACCCCCGCTGTGCAAAGGAGTTCCCGATGACCCCACTCGCCTCGTTCCGGCTGGACGGCGCGCGCACCCTGGTGACCGGCGCCTCCCGCGGCATCGGCCAGGCCGTGGCCGTGGCGCTCGCCCAGGCCGGCGCGGACCTGGCGCTGTCCGCCCGGACCTCGGCCGCGCTGAAGGAGACCGCCCGACTCGTCGCGGAGGAGGGGCGCACCGCGGCCCTCGTGCCGGGCGACCTCGCCGAGCCGGGTGCCGCGGACACCGTGGTGGACGACGCCGCGGCCCGGCTCGGCGGGCTCGACGTCGTGGTCCACAACGCGGGCATCCTCCCCTCCCGGCCCGACGGCAGCCCCACCCTGGACCCCCTGCAGGACTCCGACCAGGACGACTGGAACCAGGTGCTGTCGGTCAACCTCAACGCCACCGCGGCCCTGTGCCGGCGTGCGCACCGCCACCTGGCCGCCTCGCCGCGGGCCGCCGTGGTGCTGATGTCGTCCCTCGCCGGTGTGGTGGGCACACCCAGGATGGAGGCGTACGCGGCCTCCAAGGCGGCGCAGATCTCGCTGGCCCGCAGCCTCGCGGTCGGCTGGGCCCGCGAGGGCATCCGGGTCAACGCGCTGTGCCCGGGCTGGACCCGTACGGACATGACGGCCTTCGCCTACTCCACGGGGCCGCTGTCCGACTGGCTGATGTCCCATGTCCCGCTGGGCCGTTGGGCCGAGCCGCACGAGGTGGCCTGCGCCGCGCTCTACCTCGCCTCGCCCGCCGCGTCCTACCTCACCGGTCAGGCGCTGGTGCTCGACGGCGGCGCGTCCGTCCCCGACGGCGGACTGGCCGGAATCCCCAAACCCCCCTCCCCGTTCGCCGCCTGACCCGACCACCCCGCGACCTGAGGACTGCCGACCATGACCAAGGTGAGCCCCACCGCCGTGATCCACGGCATCGGGACCTGTCTGCCCCCACGCGTGCTCTCCAACGAGGACGTCAAGCGCCGTGGTGTGCTGGACACCACCGACGAGTGGATCCGCTCCCGCACCGGCATCCTCCGGCGCCGGGCCGCCGACGACGCAACCAGCACCGGCGACCTCGCCGTGGCCGCCGGCCGGGCCGCGCAGGCCTCCGCCCGCGCCCGCGCGGACCTGGTCCTGGTCGCCACCACCACACCGGACCGCCGCTGCCCGGCCACCGCCCCCGAGGTCGCCCACCGGCTCGGCCTGGGCACGGTCCCCGCCTTCGACCTGGCGGCCGTGTGCTCCGGGTTCGTCTACGGCGTCACCGTCGCCACCGCACTGGTCCGGACCGGGGTCTGCGCCCGACCGCTGGTGATCGGCGCCGAGAAGTACTCCAGCATCATCGACCCGCTGGACCGGGACACCGCGGTGATCTTCGGTGACGGCGCCGGCGCGGTCCTGCTGCGCGCCGGGGACCGTGGTGAGCCGGGCGCCGTCGCCGCCGTCGACTGGGGCTCCGACGGCGGGGGCAGCGACCTCATCGCCATCGCCGCCGGCGGCTGCCGCCGGCCCGACACCTCGCGCCGTCTGTGCCGTGAGGACCGCTACTTCCGGATGAGCGGCCGCGAGGTGTACGGGCAGGCGGTCCGCCGGATGACCGAATCGTCGCTGGCGGTGCTGGAACAGGCCGGCTGGCAGCCCGACGGCGTCGGGGCGTTCATCGGCCACCAGGCCAACCAGCGCATCCTCGACTCGGTCGCCGACCGGGTGGGCATCGCACGGGGGTACCGCTTCGGCAACATCCGCGAGGTCGGCAACACCGCCGCCGCCTCCATCCCGCTGGCCCTCGCCGACACCGCCCGACGCAAGCTCGTCCGCCCCGGGACGCGGACGCTGCTGACCGCCTTCGGCGGCGGACTGACCTGGGGTTCGCTCGCGATGAGCTGGCCCTCCGCGCTGCCCTGGGCGCACGATCCCGAACCTCGTACCACCCACCCCACCACCCACCCCGCACGCCGGAGGAAGCAGCCATGGAAAGTGTCTACGACCACCTCGTGACCGTACTGGCGGACAAGTTCGAGGTCGACGCCGACGCCATGCGGCCCGACAGCACGCTGGCCGGCCTCGAACTCGACTCGCTCGCCGTCGTCGAGCTGTACGTCACGCTCCAGGAACACTTCGGCATCCCCCTGGAAGAGGACGACTCCGCCACCGGCCTGACGCTGGAACAGCTCGCCCGGGCCGTCGACGCACAACTGTCCGCGGCCGGCGCACCGTCCGACGGCGGAGCTCCCCGGTGAGCGGTCGCGGCGCGAACGGGGACCTCGCCGTCACCGGCATCGGGCTGGTCACACCCGCCGGCACCGGCACCGCCCAGACCTGGGCCGGCGTCTGCGCGGGGCGGGGCACCGCGGCGGAGGACCCCGCACTGGCCGGCCTCCCCGTCTCCTTCTCCTGCCGGGTGCCCGGCTTCGACCCGCGGACCCGGGTGCCCGGCCCCCGGCCCTGGCGGTACGACCGTTTCACCCAGTTCGCGCTGGCGGCCGCCGGCGAAGCCGTCGCCGACGCCGGACTGGACCCGGCCCTGTGGGACGGCTCCCGGGTCGCGGTCGTCCTGGGCTCGGCCGCCGGGGGAGTGCAGACCTACGAGGACCAGTTCCGCAAGCTCCTGCACACCGGCCCCCGGTCGGTCTCACCGCTCACCCTGCCCGGCTTCCTGCCCAACATGGCCGCGGGACAACTGGCGATCGCGCTACGGGCGCACGGCGCGGTGCTGCACACCGCCACGGCCTGTGCGTCCGGCGCCACCGCCATCGCCCTCGCGGCGGTGCTGCTGCGCACCGATGCCTGCGACATCGCGGTCGCCGGCGGGGCCGATGCCATGATCACGCCGCTGTGCGCCACCGCCTTCGCGAGAATGGGGGCGCTCTCCCGGCGCCACGGCTGCCCGGCCGCCGCCTCCCGGCCCTTCGACGCCGCCCGCGACGGCTTCGTCCTGGCCGAAGGGGCGGGCGTAGTCGTCATGGAGCGGGACACCGACGCGGCCGCCCGGCACGCGCCGGTGCACGCCTGGCTCGCCGGATACGGGCTGACCGCCGACGCCCACCACCAGGTGGCCCCCGACCCCGAGGGGCACGGGCTCCAGCGGGCCATGGAGCAGGCGGTGCGGACGGCCGGCGCGGCCCCGGGCGAGGTCGACCACATCAACGCGCACGGCACCGGCACCCCCCTCAACGACCGCACCGAGGCCGCTGCCCTGCACAAGCTGTTCGGCGCCGACTCCCCGACGGTGACCTCCGCCAAGGGCGTCATCGGCCACACCATGGGGGCGGCGGGCGCCATCGAGGCGGCCCTGACCGTGCTGACGGCGAAGCACCGACTCGTCCCGCCCATCGCCAACCTCCAGCGGCCCGAACCGGAATCCCGCGGGCTGGACCTGGTGAGCGGCGGACCCCGCCGGCAGGACGTCCGCCTGGCGCTCAGCAACTCCGCGGGCTTCGGCGGACACAACACGGTGCTCGCCTTCCGGCCGGGACCGCCGCCACCCGACCCCTCCCACAACGGAGCCCGCCCCGCCCACCGCGGGCCCCACGTCCCTCACCGCGGAGGATGAATGCCGTACCGCGCCCCCGTCGCCACGACCCCCGACACCCGGATCCCGCACCTCGGAAGGCTGTACGACGCCGTCCGGCAACGCAATCCCGGAGAGCCGGAATTCCATCAGGCGGTGCGCGAGGTCCTGGACTGCCTCGCACCGGCACTGGCCGCCCATCCGGAGTTCGCCGAGCCGGGCCTGATCGAGCGCATCACCGAACCAGAACGGCAGGTGATCTTCCGGGTCCCCTGGCAGGACGACTCCGGGACCACCCTCGTCCACCGGGGATTCCGGGTGGAGTTCAGCAGCACCCTGGGCCCTTACAAGGGCGGCCTGCGCTTCCATCCCTCCGTGAACCTCGGCATCGTCAAGTTCCTGGGCTTCGAGCAGGTGTTCAAGAACTCCCTCACCGGACTCGGCCTCGGCGGCGCGAAGGGCGGCAGCGACTTCGACCCGCGAGGCCGCTCCGACCGCGAAGTGATGCGCTTCTGCCAGTCCTTCATGACCGAACTCCACCGCCATGTCGGCGAGCACACCGACGTCCCGGCCGGCGACATCGGGGTGGGCACCCGGGAGATCGGATTCCTCTTCGGCCAGTACCGGCGCATCACCAACCGCTGGGAGTCGGGCGTGCTCACCGGCAAGGGCCGCGAATGGGGCGGATCCGCGCTGCGTACGCAGGCCACCGGGTACGGCAACGTGCTCTTCGCCGCCGAACTGCTGCACACCCGCGGGGAGGATCTGGACGGCCGGCGGGTCGCGGTGTCCGGCTCGGGCAATGTGGCCCTGCACTCGATCGCCAAGGCCCAGGACATGGGAGCCCATGTGGTCACCGCCTCCGACTCCGAAGGCTGCGTGGTGGACGAGAAGGGCATCGACGTCGAACTCCTGCGCCAGATCAAGGAGATCGAGCGCGGCCGCATCAGCACCTACGCACGACGTCGGGGCAGCTGCGCGGTCTATGTCCCCGGCGGCCGGGTCTGGGACGTCCCCTGCGAGGTCGCACTGCCCTCGGCCACCCAGAACGAACTGGACGCCGATGCCGCGGCGACGTTGGTCCGGCACGGCGTCAAGGTGGTGTCCGAGGGCGCCAACATGCCCACCACCCCCGACGCCGTCCGCATCCTGCACGGTGCCGGGGTGGCCTTCGGGCCGGGGAAGGCCGCCAACGCCGGCGGCGTGGTCACCAGCGCCTTCGAGATGCAGCAGAACTCCCGGCGCGAGAGCTGGAGTTCCCTGCGGGTGGCCGAGCGGCTCGCCCAAGCGATGCGCACGATCCACGACACCTGCCGCCAGACCGCGGAGCGCTACGGCGCCCCCGGGAACTACGTGCTCGGCGCCAACATCGCCGGCTTCACCCGCCTGGCCACCGCGGTGCTCGCGCAGGGGGTGGTGTGAACGCCGGGCCCCGCCCGACGAACCGGGCGGGGCCGCGAACTGACACCTCGTCAGTCAACCGTGTCCATGAAGTGCAGCATCCGCTGGTTGACCTCCTCCGCATGGTCGATCTGCGGCCCGTGGCCGGTGGCGGAGACGATCTCGGCGCGGGCTCCCGGCACCAGGCGGGGAACGCGCTCCACCTGCCGCTGCGGATGCACCAGGAGGCTGCGCCTGCCGAGCACCAGGTAGAGCGGGGTGCGGATGGTGCGCAGTGCGTCCTCGGACAGGGGGAGCGGAGCCGGGCGGCGGATGCGGTAGGCGCGCACCCCCGCCCGGACCATCGCGCGCAGCTCCGGCACGATGAGGACCGGCTGCTCCAGCCAGGCCGCCAGCCGCGGGCGCCACGCCTTGGGCGCGCAGGTCGCGAAGAGGCTGACGAAGATCCAGGTGAAGAAGCGCAGGCCGACCTTCTCCAGCCCGCCCGGGTCGAGCAGCGTGACCGACGCGAGGCGGCCGGGCCTGCGGTGCACCTGGTTCAGCACCAGCCACCCGCCGTAGGAGGAGCCGACCAGGTGTACGCGGTCGAGGCCGAGTCCGGCGAGCGCCTCGTCCAGCCACTGCGCGGCACGCTCGGGTTGGTGGATGGCCTCGCGCTGCTCGCTGCGCCCGGGGTCGCCCGGCGTGTCGAGGGCGTACACCGGCCGCTCGGCGCTGAGCGCCGCGGTGTTCGGGTACCACATGGCGGAGCAGGAGCCCGCCCCGTGCACCAGCACCACCGGGGTGCGTGACGCCGCGGTGGGGTCCGCGGGGGCGTACCGGTAGACGTGCGTGGTGCCGAAGGTGGTCTCCACGTCCAACTCCTCGCTGGCGGGCGCCCCCAGCGCGTAGACCGCGTCGCAGGCGGCGAAGTAGCGGTCGCGCAAGGCATCGCTCACATAGCGGCCGACATCGGTCCGGGCGCGGGTCATGGTCTCGGGCACGTGGCCACCTCCTGGAGCGTCCATCTTTGTGGTACGACCGTACCATGATGGTGGTACGGCCGTATCATGAAGGTGGCCGACCGGGCCCAGACCAGCGAACCGAGAGCGGAGCAGCGGCCGATGCCGAAGCGGGTGGACCACGAAGCACGACGTACCGAGATCGCCGAAGCGCTCGTCCGGGTCGCGGGGCGGTGCGGACTCCACGCCGTGGGGATGCGCGACGTGGCGGCGGAGGCGGGAGTGTCGCTGCGGCTGGTGCAGTACTACTTCCAGACCAAGGAGAAGCTGCTGCTCTACGGGCTGCAGCACCTGACCGAGCGGTTCAGTGAACGGGTCACCGCCCGGGTGCGCGCCGCCGGGGAGGACCCCGGGCCGCGGGTGGTGATCGAGGCCGTGCTGAAGGCGTCACTGCCGACCGACGAGGCCGGCATCGGCTTCCACCTCGTCTACACCTCGTACGCCATCCTGTCCGTCACCGACCAGGCGCTCGCCGGCCAGCCCTTCGTCGACAACCCCACCGCGGCCGAGGACGCCGTGACCGGTCTGCTCCAACAGGCGCAGCGGGCCGACCTCACCCCGCCCGGCATGGACGCACGCCTCGAAGCGATCAGCCTGCTCGCCATGGCCGCCGGACTCGGGACCAGCATCCTGGTCGGCCACCGCACGCCGGAGTCCGCCGCGGCCGTCCTGGACCACCACCTCGACCGGCTCTTCCCGCCCCGCGGTGGAGACGTGCCGCCACGACAGGTCGTGGAGTGAGTACCTGCCCCCACGCGGCTGAGTACGCCTCCCGATGACGGCGGGCGTCATGTACACGTTGACTCGCTCCCATGACTGATGCGACCGCTCCAGCGCCGCCACACGCCCCCTGCGGCGCGGTGTCGGAGGCCTTCGCCGGGCACCACGCGGCAACCGCCACCGGGTTCCAGGCGCCGAGCGTCCCCCTGCCGACGCGGCGGACCCGCGATCCGCAGTGGTGGTGCCCGGCGGCGATCGCGCTGTCCTTCATCGGGCTGCTCTGGTTTCCCGGCTTCTTCCTCTACTGCTTCGCGACGATGGCCACGGACTCCTGCGGCCCGGACCACTGCCCCGCCGGCATCACCGTCCCGCTGGCGAGCGCCCCCTGGCTCTACCTGGCCGGCGCGGGCATGGCCCTGCTCTCCGGCGCCTTCCCCTGGACCCTGCGCCTGCGCACCGTGCGACTGGCTCTCGCATCGGGCGGCGCGGCCGCCGCCGTCTCGGTGCTCCCTTTGCTGCTCTCCGTCTTCATCTGACGGCCGGTCGCGCGGTGGCGAGGTGGGCCGGCATCACCACGAGGGTGACCGGTTCGGCGGCGGCGATCGCGGCGCCTGGTGGGGCGCGGCGCACGCTCATACCCCCGTCGTCGAACCGGGACGGACGATCATCAACACCGTCACCGCGGCCCACAGCAGATTGAAGACCCCGGTGAGCATGGCCAGCCGGCCCGTGGCGCCGGCCGGGACGGAGCCGGTCGTGCCGCCGAGCTGTTCCAGGAGCGCGTCCTGGCCGGGCAGGACGAGCACGGCGAGGACGCCGGCCGCCACCGCGGTCAACACGATCGACACGACGAGCCAGGCGTCCCCGAGGACGCCGAGGCTGCTCGCCGTGGCGAACCCGAACACCGGGACCGCCAGGCCGACTCCGGCGTAGACCCGGCAGATGCGGTGCAGGAGCCGGACCGTACCGAACGCGGCGGCGTCGGGACCGGCCGCCTGGGCGCGCCGGGCGGCGGGGGGAAACATGCTGGCGGCGACGGTCACCGGTCCGATGGCGACGATGGCGGCCAGGACGTGCAGGGAGAGCAGGAGCTTGGTCATCGGGCGCCCTCAGAGGGCGACGGGCGCGGGGCCGCGGTCGCTCCACACCACGCCTCGACGCTCATGGGCGAACAACTGCTCCACGGCGTGGGCGACTTGCGGCCCGATCTCGCGCTCCAGCAGATACAGGCCGAGGTCCAGGCCGGAGGTGACGCCCGCGCCGGTGACCAGGTCGCCGTCGTCGACGACACGGGCCGCCACCGCGGTCACGCCGGCCGCCTCCAGCAGGTCCGTTCCCTGGTGGTGGGTGGTGGCACGGCGCCCGTCCAGGAGCCCGGCCAGCGCCAGTACGAGCGAGCCTCCGCATACGGTGGCGACCGTCACCCCGGCGTCGTCCATCGCCGCCTTGAGCAGACGGGGCAGTTCGGTCTCCACGGCGCGGGCCAGCACCGGCCGGATGCTGCCGTCGGCGGACGCGTCGCCGGCCCCGCCACCGTTCTCGCCGTCGGCGGGCTCCGCGCCCGCATCGCCCACCCGGCCCGCCGCGCCGGGGACCAGGACCAGGTCGGCCCGCTCCGGTGCCAGGCGGGCGGTCGCCCGCAGCGTCAGGCCGCCGATACCGCTGACGACCTCGCGCGGGCCTTCAGCCGATACCAGTTCGACGGTCACGGCACCGCCGGACGCGATGCCGCCCGCGAAGAGGACCTCGTAGGGCGCTATGACGTCGAGCGGATCGAAGCCGTCGAACAGGACGAGCTGAGCGTGCATGGGAATCCCCTTTGTGGCCTAACGGGTGGTCTCACCCCTGATCGCCACCGACGGTAGTCACCGCGCTCGCACGCCCCCAGTAGCGAGATCGACAACCTTCAACGGGTTATCGCCAACGGCGCCAACGGGCCCCGTCAACCGTCCGCCGACCATGCGGAACGCAGCCTCGGCACGGGAACCAGCACGAGAACCAGCACATGAACCGGCGCGAGAACGAGTAACAGGACCGGCAGGAGAACGAGTGAGTGGACCGGCGCCGCTCCCTGCCCCCGGCGGTCCTTCATGAGTCATCGTGCCCTCGGCGGGAATCCGTTGGCCCGGTAGATTGCCGCCATGCACACCGTCGCCGTCCTCGCCCTGGATCAGGTGATCCCCTTCGACCTCTCCACCCCCATCGAGGTCTTCGCCCGCAGCCGGCTGCCCGACGGCCGGGCCGGCTATCGGGTGCGCGTGTGCGCCGAGCAGCCCGAGGTCGACGCGGGGACGTTCACCCTGCGTGCCCCCTGGGGCCTGGACGCACTCCGCGATGCCGACACGATCGTGGTGCCCGGCACGACCGACGAATCCGGCACCCTGTCACCCGCCGTCCGGCAGGCCCTCGTACGGGCCGCCGCCGACGGCACCCGTATGGCCTCGATCTGTGTGGGCACCTTCATCCTCGCCGCCGCCGGACTCCTCGACGGACTGCGCGCCACCACCCACTGGATCGGTGCGGCCCATCTCGCCGCCGCCTACCCGGACATCGACGTCGACCCGGACGTGCTGTACGTCGACAACGGGCAGATCCTGACCTCCGCCGGCGGGGCCGCGGGCCTGGACCTGTGCCTGCACATGATCCGCCGTGACTACGGCTCCGCCGTCGCCGCCGACGCCGCCCGGCTGTCCGTCATGCCGCTGGAACGCGAGGGCGGCCAGGCCCAGTTCATCGTCCAGCAGCACCCGCCCACACCCCGTGGCGCCACCCTCGAACCCCTCCTGGCCTGGCTGCAGGACAACATCGCCCGGGACCTCACCTTGGCGGACATCGCCACCCGCGCCGGACTGAGCACCCGCACCCTGCTGCGGCACTTCAGCGAGCAGACCGGCAGCACACCGCTGCAGTGGCTGCACCGCGCCCGCGTCCGGCAGGCCCAGCACCTGCTGGAAACCACCGACCACTCCGTCGAACGGATCGGTGCCCAGGTCGGCTTCGGCTCGGCCACCACCTTCCGCGACCGCTTCAAACGCACCACCGGCGTCAGCCCCCACACCTACCGCAGGACGTTCCGCTAGCGGAGGTCCGGCGCGGCGTTCCCCGCGTACCCGCCGCCCTCAGGCTCCGCCGTCGCCGGCGACCTCGGCGTCGTCCAGGAGGTGCGGGCCGTTGTTGCGCACGTTGTTGACCGCGGTGGACACCGCCCGGGCGTCCAGGCGCCCGGCGGCAGGGGCCGCCAGCAGCGCGCGGAGCTCGTCGGCGTCGTGGTGGGCGGGGTCGAGCCAGGCGCCCCAGTCGTCGGGGGCGATGGCCAGCGGCATGCGCGGGTGGACGCGTCCGGCGGCGTCGGTGGCCTCGGTCGTGATGAGGGTGCAGGTCGTCCACCACGCCCCGGACGCCTCGTCATCGGATACGCCGGGGTCGCGCCAGAATTCGTAGAGACCGGCGAGCGCCATGACCTGGCCGTCCTCGGGACTGATGAAGTACGGCTGCTTGCGGGCCTTGGCGGTCCTGGTCGCGGCGACGGCCTGCCACTCGTAGAAGCCGTCGGCCGGCAGCAGGCACCGTCGCTTGGCGAAGGCCCGGCGGTAGGCCGGCTTCTCCGCGACGGTCTCCACCCTGGCGTTGATCATTTTCGCGCCGACGTCCAGGCTCTTCGCCCACGACGGCACCAGGCCCCAGCGCAGCGGTCGCAGCTGCCGCGTGATCTCGCCGGTGTCGCGTTCGACGCGCTCCAGCACCGACCACACATGGTCGGTCGGGGCCACGTTCCAGCTCGGGTCCAACGCCTGGTCGGGGTCCCAGCGGGCGACGTCGAACGTGGCCGCGAGATCCTGCGGACGGCGGGTGGAGACATATCTTCCGCACATGCCTCCACCCTGCCACGCGGTCGGCGGCCGCCCGGCACCCGTGCCGGCAGGCGCCCGCCTTGATAGGCAAGTCTGTGCTTGCCTATGGTGGGGTCATGTCGGAGGATGTCTTCAAGGCGCTGGCCGACCCCACCCGTCGGCGCATCCTTGACGAGCTGGTGGAACGGGACGGCCAGACCCTGTTCGAGATATGCGCACGGCTGGCGACGAAGCACGGTCTGGGGCTGTCCCGCCAGGCGATCAGCCAGCATCTGGCCGTACTCGAATCCGCGGGTCTGGTCCTCGCGCGGCGCCAGGGCCGCTACAAGTTCCACGACCTGAACACCGAACCCCTTGAGCGCGTCATGACCCGATGGCTCAGACCCGACGCACCGGAGAGCACCCCATGAGGATCCATGTGACCAGCGTCTTCGTCGACGACCAGGACAAGGCCCTGCGCTTCTACACCGACGTCCTGGGCTTCGTGAAGAAGCACGACATCCCGCTGGGCGGCGGGGCCCGCTGGCTGACCGTGGTCTCGCCGGAGGCCCCCGACGGGACCGAACTGCTGCTGGAGCCCTCCGGCCACCCCGCGGTGCAGCCGTACAAGACGGCGCTGGTCCAGGACGGCATCCCGGCCACCTCCTTCGCCGTGGACGACGTACGGGCGGAGTTCGACCGGCTGCGCGGCCTCGGGGTGTTCTTCACCCAGGAGCCGCTGGAGATGGGCACGGTCACCACCGCCGTGCTGGACGACACCTGCGGCAACCTGATCCAGATCGTGCACGGCGCGTAAGCCGCCCGCCGACCTGCCCTGGTGCGAGCGCCGCTGGTCAGGGGCCGTCCGCCCCTGACCCATGGGGGAAGCCTCTAGTAGTCGAGTGCGGCGAACCAGTCGTCCCGGCCCCTGCGGGTGAGGTCGAGGAGGTGCCACACCGGGCTGAGCAGGTCGATGCCTCGCTGGTCGAGGTCGTCGGACATCCGTGGGTGCACCGAGTAGAAGTGGCGCACCGATCCGTCGTCGTCGCGGGTGAACACCGACACCGTCGAGTCCTGGTTGCCCTCGGCGTCCTCGCTGCCCAGGTCGTACTTGAAGGTGCTGGACCCGGCGCTGAGCAGACGCAGCTGCGTCCACTTCCGGTTGCGGGCGTGCGCGCGGAGGGCCGGCAGGCCGGCTGCGGCGACGATCGCCAGGTCCACGTTCCGCGCGAGGTGGCGGGCCACCCCGTTGAACCCGTCGCACCACATCGTGCACATGGGGCACGGCTCGGTCTGCAGCTTGCCGTACATCAGGTGGTAGACGACCAGGTCACGCCCGGGCCGGGTGAACAGCTCGCCCAGGCGCACGGTCCGCGCCGGCGCGTCACCGGCCTCCAGATCGGCGGGGCCCTCCTCGAACACGTAGTCGTCGACGACGGGGCCCAGCGGCAACCGGCGGCGCAGGTCGGCGACGCGTTCACGATGGCGCATCAGCTCGATCTCGGCCTGCCGCAGCTCCTCGCGGGCGCTGAGGTATTCGGCCGACTCCCCGGTGAGATTGGTCAGTCGCATCGCTACTCCCGGCCTGGCGGCGATCTGGTGGTCACCACTCGCTCTGGCCGACCACCGTATGCCCGCGCACCAGGGGCCGTCGGGCAGCGAAATGACCGGGGCGCGGTCGGTGCACTCCTATGGATCAACCGCGATCCACCGCACCGGCCCAGACGCGAGTGCGCGTGCGGCCACCGAGGTGGCAGGCGTGGCGCGGTCGCGTGATCGCGAACGTTGGTGACGGTCGGTCAGGGGGTCGCCACTTACTGTGCTCTTGGCGGTGATCGCCCCCAGGCGGTCGACCGCCCCTCCGGGCTCCGTCAGGAGCCACCACGTTCAGAAGGGATGACGCATGATCACCGATGCGCTGCGCACGGAGTACGAGCACCGTTTCTCCCTGTACGACACCGACGGCGACGGCTACCTGACCGCGCAGGACTTCACCGAGCGGGCGCGCCGCATGGCCGACGCCGCGGGCGAGCCTCCGGAGTCCCCCAAGGCGCAGGCGGTGCATGCCGGGATGCGCAACATCTTCGAGCAGCTCGCCGCCCTGACGAACGTCGACGCCGAGGGGCGACTGGACCGGGAGCAGTTCATCGCCGCGTTCGTCCGTGCCAGCGAGTCGGGGGACATCGGCCGGATGGTGTGGCCGTCGATCGCGGCGACGGTGGCACTGGCCGACACCGACGACGACGGTGTGGTGAACCGGGCGGAGTTCACGGCTCTGCAGCGGGCGACCGGCTTCTCGGACGCGCAGGCGGAGCAGGCCTTCGCGGCGCTGGACCGCGACGGCGACGGTCGGTTGGAGGTCGCGGAGTACCAGGCCGCCATGCGCGAGTAGACCTGGAGTGCGCGCCGGCCGGCCACCCGCCCCAGGGCCGGTCCGACGGGTCATGGCCGAGCGCGCGAACCTGGCCCGTCGGACCGGCCCTGGCCGGCCAGGGTGTTTCCGATGGACGCCTCGGGCAGCCGGTGGTGCGTCATCCCGGCTCAGCGCTCCCGGCTCAGCGCTCCGGGTGCAGCAGCCCGCGCTCGTACGCCTTGGCCAGTCGCTGCGGCACCAGGTGCGGGGTGCCGTCGACGGTGACGCGCACGAGTCGGGGGGCGGTGGCCTTCCACTGGGCGCGGCGGTGACGGGTGTTGCTGCGGGACATCTTCCGCTTGGGTACGGCCATGGGGGATCTCATCTCCTGGTGCGACTCGGCGAAGAGCGCGGGTGTGGCTCTCGGCGGCGAGCACACGCTACTTGAAAATGGATCCCATTACCAAGTGGGAGGCTTGCGGGCCGCCCCTCGGGGCACCCCCTGTCACAGCGCCACGATCACCGCATAGGCGATGAAGAACATCGCGCAGAGCACGACGAGGATGCCGAGGATGATGACCGGGCCCTTGGCCCAGCCCTTCGTCTGTAGGTCGCGGGGGCCGGTTTCCGCGCCCGTGCTGCCCTCGCCCGGCGGGGTCTCCCCGGGCGGTACCCCGCCACCAGGGCCGAGGCCGGGAGTGCGGTCCGGATCCGAATTCTGAATTCCCATACCTCAAGACTGCCCGATATCGACGGAAACGGCCGCCCCAGTCGTGGTCGATTTCGTGCGCTGCCGAGTCGCTGCCGAGTCGGCGTCGAGGCGGTGGTGAGTCAGTGGCGTCGGCCGGTTGTGGGGCTGTCGTGCGGCGGGTCGGTGGGGGGAGTGCGCGGAGGGGCGGCGGGGACGCCCTGGAGCCATGCCGATGATCCCGCGCGACCGTATGATGGGACTCTGCGCTGGATACGAGCTTTCCAGGCGGGATCCGAAGCTGGATCTCGGTCCGTTCGGAACGCTGCTGCCACCGTCCGAATGACCCTGAAGGAGCACGGCATGGGCATCGGAAAGAAGGCCAAGAGCATCGGCCAGATAGCCGAGGGAAAGGCCAAGGAAACGGTCGGGAAGGCCGTGGGTAACACAAGCCTGGCGAGAAAAGGCAAGGCCGAAATAGTCAAGGGGAAAGTGAATTACGCGATGGAGCGGGGCAAGGACAAATTCCGGCACTGAGGAACGCCCTCACGCGCCGACGATCACGGCCCGCCGCACTCCGCGCCACGGCGGGCCCACCCGCCCGCGCCCGTGCCGCTTCCCTGAGCCGCGGTCGCAACTCCACGGCCGCGGCTCCTGGCCATGGCCCCGCCCCGCTCCCTCCTACGGCCGCGGCCCGACGACGTCCTTCCCGCGCCGGACGGTGATCGCCATGGCCGGGCACACGTCGGCGGCGTCCAACGCGCGCTCGTCCTCCTCGATCCGGTCGTTCAGCGGCCGGGCATGGGCGCCGTCGAGGGCGAAGAGGTCCGGAGCGATGGCGGCGCAGGAGCCCGACGCCAGGCACTGGTGCGGGGCGATGTCCACTTCCCATGTCATCCGCGCACTCACCACCCCACCGGCATGACCCGCGGGCCGCGTACCAGCATCTGGCTCTTCCACTCCAGATCGCCGGCCAGGTGCAACTCGGGGAACCGGGTGATCAGGGCGCTGAGCGCCTCCTGGAGCTCCAGGCGCGCCAGCGGGGCGCCGAGGCAGTGGTGGGCGCCGTGGCCGAACCCGAGGTGTTGGTTCCCCGCCCGCGAGATGTCCAGCGTGCCGGGCGAGTCGAAGCGCAGCGCATCGCGGTTGGCCGCGCCCACCGCCACCAGTACGGGAGTGCCGGCCCGCACCAGCGTGCCGCCGACCTCGACGTCCTCAGTGGCGTAGCGGGCCTGCCCCGCGCCGCTGCCCAGCGGGACGAAGCGGAGCAACTCCTCCACCGCGCCGCCGATCAGACCGGGCTGCTCGCGCAGGAGGGCGAGCTGGTCGGGGTGGTCGAGCAGGGCGAGGACGAAGTTGGGGATCTGGGTGGCGGTGGTCTCGTGCCCGGCGACCAGGATGCCGACGCACAGGTCGACGAGTTCCAGTTCGGACAGGCGGTCGTCGACGTCCCGGGCCTCGATGAGCGCGGTCATCAGGTCGTCCTGCGGCGCGCGCCGGTGCTCCTCGATCAACTGGCCCATATAGCCACGGAGTTCTTCGAGATTGGTGTCGAACTCCTCGGCGGTCAGCGAGCTCGTCGACAGGGCGGCGTCGCTCCACACCCTGAACCGCGGCCGGTCCTCCGTCGGAACGCCGAGCAGCCGGCAGATCACGGCGACGGGGATGGGTAGCGCGTAACGGTCCACCAGATCGGCCGGCGGTCCGGCGGCCGCCAGCTCGTCGAGGAGTTCGTTCGTCAGCTGCCTGACCTGCGGCCTGAGCTTTTCGACCTGGCGGACGGTGAACGCCTTGGCCACCAGCGCCCGCAGCCGGGTGTGGTCGGGCGGGTCCATGCCCAGGATGCCGCTGTCGCGGCGGCCCTCGGACTGCCGGGGCTCGTCGTGCCGCGCGCTCTCGGCGCGGCTGAAGCGCTGATCGCCGAGGATGAAGCGGGCCTCGGCGTAACGGGTCACGAGCCAGGCCGGCTCGCCGTAGGGCATGCGTACCTTCAGCAGTCCCGGACGATGGCGCGCACGCTCGTACTCGTCGGACAACTCAAGGCTCTCGGCGACATTGAAGGGGTAGGAGAGGGGTGCTGTGTCGGCTGTGGTCACGGCGACCTCCCTTGTGTAAGCACCTGCTTACAAAGGTAGGCCGCTCCCCCGGGGCGGTCAACGACGCGATGTGGCCGTCATGGTGACGGTCCGACGGAGAGGAGCGTGACGAGACGATGGGGGAGACCCCGCAGCACGGCACGGCGGGCACCTACCGCAGGGATGCGCAGGGCACCCGGCTGCGTCTGCTCGACGCGGCGTCGGAACTGTTCGCGGAGCGCGGTTACGAACGGGCGACGGTACGGGACATCGCGGCCCGGGCCGGGGCCAACCAGGCCCTGCTGTTCCGCTACTTCGGCTCGAAGAAGGCCCTGTTCGGAGAGGTGATGGCGCGCGGCGGGCAGGAGCAGCTGCGGACCACCCCCGCCGAGCGGCTGTTCGAGGTCGCACTGCGCGGCATGCTGGCCGGCGGCGCGGAATCCGACCGTTCGCTGGAGGTCTGCCTGCGCTCGATCGGCGGCAGCGACGAGATCGCGGACGCGCTGCGGGGGCTGGGGGAGGAGTACGCGGACGTGCTCGCCACGCTCTCCCGCTCCGAAAACGGCGGACTCCGCGCCGATCTGGCGCTGTCCTGGCTGCTGGGAATTGGCTTGATGCGTGTGGTGGTCGCCAAGGAACCACTGGCGAGCGCCGACCCCGACACGGTCTGCGCGCTCGTCACGGGAGCGCTGGGAAGCCTGCTCGAAAGCCTGCCGCACGACGGGGAGCAGGGGGGCGTGCTGCGTTCCAGTGACTCCGCGGCGGGGCACCACCAGAGGGGTGAAACGCCACTCTAACGTCGCGTTTGCAGAGGATATTCCTTTTCTGCAGATTCGAGTGAAGGTGGGAACATGCTCCGTTCGATCCCTCGTGGCCTCGCAGTGGCCGGGTTGACCGCGGCCGTCCTGGTCGTGCCGGCAGCGGGCGCCGCCACCGCGTCCCCCAGCGGCGCGCAGCGCGCCCTGTGCGACATGCACTGCGGCAAGGACCACACCGGCAACAAGGGCCACAGCGGCAACAAGAGCAAGGACCACAAGGGCAAGAAGGGCAAGGGCCACAAGAAGGACGGCTACGAGTACGGGCGTCACCTCTTTCACCCCCACGGCTTCCCCTACGGCCTGGGCAGGGACGGCCTGCTCGGCCTCGGGCTGCTCGGGCTCGTCTGACACCCACCAGGTAGTCCACCCAGTGGGCCCGGGGCCTCCTCCCGGGCCCACTGCCGCGTGCCGGGGCGCAGCACAGCCGCCCGCCAGGCGTATCGGAGTCGACGCGGCGTCCTGTTCCGCCCTTCGTTCCCGCACCCGGCGACCACCCCGGCGGCCGCCGGCCAACGGGGCCGTCGGGCGCGTTCCGTCCCTCGTGGAGTCCGTATGTCACCATCCGCCGCGTGCAGGAGGAACCGCCGGCGCACCGTGCGCGCCCTGGCCCTTGTGGTGGCCGTCGGCGCCGTCCTCGCCGCCCTCGTCCAGGCCACCCCGCCCACCCCCACGGACCACGAGACCCTCGATCCGCGCATCACCGCGGTCCTGCGAAAGCCCGCCTACCGGCACGCCCAGTGGGGCCTGTTCCAGCAGAACCCGCAGACCGGAAAGGTGACCCGGTCCCGTAACGCCGATCAGTTCTTCATCCCCGGGTCCACGGCCAAACTGTTCGGCGTCAGCGGCACCTGGCACACACTGGGCGGCGGCCACCGCTTCGTCACCCCGCTGCACGCCGTCGGCAGCCGCCGCAACGCGACGCTCCAGGGCGATCTCGACCTGGTCGCGCAGGGGGACCTGACACTCGGCGGCAGGACGCGCAAGAACGGCACCGTCGCCTTCACCACCATCGACCACACCTACGCCAACGACATCCCCGGCGCCACCCTCACCCCGCAGAACCCGCTGGCCGGCGTCGACCAGCTCGCCCGGCAGGTGCGTGCCGCGGGAATCCGCCGGGTCGAGGGCGACGTGGTCGTCGACGCACGGCTGTTCCGCCGGGACCCGACGTTCGACCCGACGCCCACCCCACTGATCATCAACGACAACGTCATCGATCTGCTGACCTCCCCCGGCAGCGGAGCGGGGGCACCGGCCGGCCTGGAGGTGCGCCCGAAGGTCGCGCCGTACCGGGTCACGTCCGCCGTCCGCACCGTCGCCGCCGGCAAGCCGACCGACATCTCCGTCAAGGCCTCCGCCGACGGCACCCGCATCCAGCTGGCCGGCACCATCGCCGCCGGCTCGGCCCCCGTCCTGCGGGTGTCGCCCGTCAAGGACCCGAACGCCTTCGGCCGGACCGCGATGATCGAGGCGCTGAAGCGGGCCGGGGTGGAGGTCACCGCACCCGCCGTCGGCCCCAACCCCGTCGCCCGGTTGCCGCGCTCCTACCAGGGCGTGCCCACCGTGGCCCGGTACACCTCCCCGCCGTACGCCGAGTACGCCGAGCTCGTCCTCAAGGTGAGCCACAACCTCGGGGCGAATCTCGGGATCTGCCTGATGGCCGTGAGCCGGGGGAAGACCGACTGCCAGGACGGATTCCCGGTGCTCGCCGCCTTCCTGGACGGCGCGAAGGTGGACCGCGGGGCCGTACAGCTCGCGGACGGCCGGGGCGGCAGTCCGGTCGACCGGACCACACCACGTGCCGCGGCCCAGCTCCTGACGTACTGGCAGCACACCGCCGACGCGGAGCGCTTTCGCACCTCACTGCCGATCCTGGGCGTCGACGGCACCCTGGCGGACTCCTGCCGTGACTGCCCGTCACGCGGCAGGGTGTTCGCCAAGACCGGCACCGTGGCGGGCGATGACGCGCTCAACGACCGGCTGGCCGTGGGAGCCGAGACCACGGCCGGCTACCTGGAGACGGGCAAGGACCGCTTCGACGTGTTCTTCGCCGGCGTGAACGGTGCCTCCACGGCGGGCACGAACATCGGCGGCGTCCTGGCGGTCGGGAACGATGTGGCCGAGGTCGCGGCCTACCTGCAGCAGACGAGCGGGTAGCCGGGCTCACCCCGCCTGGCTGCTGTCCTTCAGGCTTCCCCAGCCGTGCCAGCGCTCGATCTCGATCCAGGCACTGACCCGGCGGCGGTCCCGCTGCGGGTACGGCCGCCGGAGGTAGTGCCGGGCCAGCCGGTCGATGTCGGACAGTTCCTGGTCGTCCCGGAGTTCCCCGACGCGGCCGATGAGGCTGAGGTGGGTGTACCAGTTGCTCTCGTCGAGCACGGTGAGCGTGACCCGGGGATCGCGGCGGACGTGCTCCAGCCGCTTGCGGCCCTCGTCCATGTTGACCAGCACCCGGCCCTCGTCCCAGAGGTACCAGGTGGCCGTGGAGACCGGCTGGCCGTCCGGCCGCAGTGTGGTGATGACCGCGGGGTTGGGCTTGGCCAGCATGGCGACGGCGGCTTCGGGGAGCGGTGGTTTCGACATGGGAGGCACTCTCGGTTCGCTGCGGTGGGAGGACGTTGCTGCCTTCGGATGCGTCGCTGTCTTCGGGTGCGTCGCCGCGTTCGGTACGTCGCCGCACTCGGTGCGCCGCTGCGCTCATCTTCGCGCTTTTGGCCCGTCACCCTCTGGGAGGCGCGACCTTCTGCGGGAGGGAACCGTCCCCGTCCGCCAGCGGGGGAGTGGCGGCGGGCGGGGCGGTGCCGGGCGCCGCGGCGGATCCCTTCTTCAGGGTGTCGAGGATGGCCAGGCCCTGACCGACGATGGCGGAGGCGATCTCGTCGATGCCGTCGGTGCCGTTGAGGACGGTCAGCCGGGACCCGGAGATGCCCTCGGCGGCGGCCTGGGCCAGCGCCGGGAGGTTCTCGACGGTGCGGTTGGCGGCGATCAGCTCCTGGTTGCCGTCCCGCAGCGAGGCGGCCAGCACGGTGTTGGCATCGGCGCGTGCCTGGGCGAGCGCGCGTTCGGTGTAGGCACGGGCGTCCGCCTCGAAGCGGACCTGGTCGCGCCGAGCCTCCGCCAGGGTGCGCAGCCGGTAGGCCTCGGCGTCCGCGGGGCGGCGCACCTCGGCCTCCAGCCGCTGGGCGGCCAGCGCGGCCTGCCGCTCGGCCAGCGCGGTCTGCTCCTCGATGACCTGCTGTGAGGCCCTGGCCTGGGACAACGGACCGGCCTGTGCGGCGCTGGCGTTGTACTGCTCGGTCTCGGCGAGGAACCCGGCCCGTTTGATCGCGGTGTCCCGCTCGTACTTCGCCTTCAGCGCCGCCGCCTGCTGCTCCCGCTCGGCCGCTTCCTGGTCGGCCTTCGCCTCCGCGATCCGCGCGGCGCTGGCGACCGCCGCGGCGTGCGGGGCGGCCAGGTTGGTGATGTAGCCGGAGGTGTCGCCGATCTCCTGGATCTGCAGGGCGTCGACGACGATGCCGAGCTTCTCCATCTCGGAGTGGCTGCCGTCCTTGACCTCCTGGGCGACCCGGTCCCGCTCCCGGATGATCTGCTCGACGGTCAGGCCGCCGACGATCGAGCGCAGATGGCCGGCGAAGATCCGCCCCACCAGATCCTCCATGGTGTCCTGCTCGTCCAGGAACCGTCGCGCGGCGTTGGCGATCGACGTCGGGTCGTCGCCGACCTTGAAGACGGCGACCGCCCGGACGGCGAGCCTGATGCCCTGCTGGGTGACGCAGTCCTCGGAGATCTCCGCCTCCCGCAGCGACAGCGACAGCAGGCTCGCCTTCTGCTTGACGGGCATGACCCAGCAGCCATGGCCCGTGACGATACGGAATTGCGCGTCCCCCGCACGGCGCTTCGAGCCGGAGATCAACAGCGCCTCGTTCGGCGCGGGAACATGCCAGAACAACATCACAAGGCTCCTGGTCCGGTGCGGCCGGCCTCGGGCACTCCGGGCGGGAGGGCGCGGAGCGGGGAGAGCATCCCTCCGCCCGGCCGTACGGGCTCCGGTCCGGATCAGGCGGCCGGCAGCGGTGCGACGATCACCGACCGCGCCGAGGTGTGGTCCACCACGACGACCTGCGTATGGCGGGCGATGGGCTCTCGGGACCAGGCGGCGAAGGCCTCGGTCCCGCCGCGTACGGGCAGCAGCACCTCGCCCGGTCCGTCGCTCGGGATCGAGACGGTCACCCGCCCGATCGCGCCGATCGGGTCGAAGTCCGTGTCATCCCTCGCGCTCACCCGGGCTCCGTCGCTGGTCAAAGCCGCTGTCGGCCCGGAAGCCGGGCAGCGGGAAATCTCGACAACTCAACGGTACTCCGGGCGATCCGGCCGGCTCAGGAGTCCAGCCGGGCGGGCCGGGCGGCCGGGACCGGCCGGCGCGCGGGCAGCACGTCGGGGGCGCGGTGCGGCCGGAGGGCGGTCAGCGCGGTCTCGGTCTCCTCCATCAGGCAGCGGTACGAGACCAGCCGCTGCCATTCGGGGTCGGCGACCCCGGGTACCGTGGCGGCGCGCTCCGTCCAAATCCGCACCAGAGTGGCGTACAACGGGGTCTGGTGGGCGACCTCGGCGGTGATCCACCGGGGCATGGACCCGGGGTGGGGGAGGGAAGTCTGTCCGTGACCTGCGACGGTGCCGGAGGTAGGAGCGCTCATGGCCGTTGAAACGATCCTGCGGGCCTGGGGTCACTGCGTATTTTTGCGGCTCCCCGCACATGCGTCCTTCCGTGGGGGGCGAAACGCCCTCGAATATCACCCCATGCAGTGATCTATTGCCGGGAAGCAGTCCAATCCGGACGAAGGAACGTTGTCGCAGTCATGGAACCGAGGGAGTTGTGGGAGCGCCACGCGGTACTCGCACAGGCGTTTTGCAGCAGCGATGACGAGGTCCGCCGGACGCAGGGACTCCTCGACGAGGCCGAGGTCCGCCGGTCGCGGACGCTGGCCGCCTTCGCCGTGACCGTGGGCAGCGACGCGGTGGTGGCGGACCTGCTCGGCCTGGACGAACGCGAAGTGCGCCTGGCCCGCCGCACGGTGGGCAAGGACGACGCCCGCGCGGTCGCCAAGAGCCTGCTCGCCCAGCCCGCCCACCCCGCCAACGAGCAGCCGCCCGCGGGCGAGCAGACCGGCGCCCGGGAGCACGCCCCCGCACAGCCGGCCGCCGCCCACCAGCAGGCGCAGACCGGCGCCCACCCCGCCGCGCACCCCTCGGGCCAGGCCGCCGCGCCCGGCCAGGTCCCGACAGGCCACGCCGGCGCACCGGCGACCGGCCCGCTCCAGGCCGCTCCGCCCCCGTCCGCCCCACCTCAGGCCGCTCCGCCCCCGTCCGCCCCACCTCAGGCCGCCCCGCCCCAGGCCGCTGCGCCCCAGGCCACCGACTCGGCCTGGGCGCCGGCCCTGGACGCGATCCTGATGAGCAGCTGGCACACCGGAGTCGACCTCACGGCCCTGGCCACCGAACTCGGTCTCGACGCCCGTTTCCTCGCGGCCCGCGCCCAGCAGCTGTCCGCCGAGAACCGCCAGACCCCCCAGACCACACCACCGGACCGCATCGGCCGCCACCGCCGGATGGCCACGCTCCAGCCCTCCCAGCAGTCCGAGACGCCTCATCTGGCCTGGCGCGAGCGACCCGCGCAGCCCCCACGGGAGACGTACGAGCACGAACCCTGGAAACAGCAGCAGTACGCGGGCTATCAGAACAACGCGGATTACCGGGGCTATCAGGATTACCAGGGCTATCAGAGCTACCAGGGCAACCAGAGCTACCAGGACTACCAGGTGTACCAAGGGCAACAGCCCGCCCCCGCCACCTGGGACCCCAGCGCCATCACCACCGCCCAGCACGACTGGGACGGCATCCTCAGTCAATGGGAAGCCAGCACGCCCACCCCGGCCCCGGGCGGTCACGGAGGCACCTGACGCCGGCTCCCAGGAACGATCGGCCGTCGATTACAGTGGTCGGCGGGCCGTGACTGGCGCTTGGGTGGAGTACCACCGGGGAGCGGCCCGGCCGCATCTGGCCACTGCCGCGCGCCTGGGCGATCCCTCACGACGCTCAGGAGCACCCGATGTCCCAGACCGCCCGCCTCATGGACGGCAGCGCACTGGCCCGCCGCATCGTCGAGCAGGCCGCGGACCGCGCGGCGACCCTCACCCGGGAGACCGGCCAGGCCCCCTGCCTGGCCACGGTACTGGTCGGTGACGACCCCGCCTCCGCGACATACGTACGGATGAAGCGCGCCCGCTGCGAGAAGGCTGGGATCCGGTCGCGGCATGTCGCACTGCCCGCCGAGACCACGACCGCGGAGCTGGTCGGCACCATCACCGAGCTCTCCGACGACCCCACCGTCCACGGCATCCTCCTGCAGCACCCGGTCGGCCCGCACATCGACGAGCGCGCCGCGTTCGAGGCCATCGCCCCCGAAAAGGACGTCGACGGCGTCACCTACCACTCCTTCGCCACGATGAGCTTCGGCGTCGACGGCTTCGCCTCCTGCACGCCGGCCGGCATCCTCCGCCTCCTCGACCACTACGACGTCGAGCTGGCCGGCAAGCACGCCGTCGTGGTCGGCCGCAGCGCGATCCTCGGCAAGCCCGTCGGGATGCTGCTGCTCGGGCGCAACGCCACCGTCACCTACTGCCACTCCCGCACCACCGACCTCGCGTCGATCACCCGTCAGGCCGACGTGCTGATCGCCGCCGTCGGCCGGCCCCGTCTGCTCACCGGCGAACACATCAAGCCCGGTGCCGTCGTCGTCGACGCCGGCTACAACCCCGGCAACGTCGGCGATGTGGACTTCGACTCCGCGAGCAGCCGCGCCTCCCTGATCACCCCGGTCCCCGGCGGCGTCGGCCCCATGACCATCGCCACCCTGCTCACCCAGACCGTCGACGCCGCGGCCCGTCAGCTGAAGGCCGCCTGACGGCGCGGCATCGAAGCCCCGTGCGGGGCGGGGCCGGAAGTGTGCGGCGGCCGGGCAGTCGCCCTCCGTATGATCGCCAGGGCGACAAACGATCATCAACCGGAGGGTGAACGGCCATGGCGGAACAGCGCGTTGTCATCGTGACGGGCGGCGGTACGGGCATCGGTGCCGCCACCGCCCGGCTGCTGCGGGCGGCCGGCCACCAGGTGGTGATCTCCGGCCGCCGGCCCGAACCGCTGCACCGCCTCGCGGAGGAGACCGGCGCCCTGGCCCACCCCTCCGACGCCGCCGACCCCGAGGCCGTCCAGGGCCTGGTCGATGCCGCCGTGTCGGCGTACGGACGGCTCGACGGGCTGGTCCTCAACGCCGGCATCGGCCGCAGCGGCTCCGTCGGCGATCTGTCGGTCGAGGACTGGGAGGCCGTGATGACCACCAACGTCACCGGCCCCTTCCTCCTCCAACGCGCCGCCCTGCCGCACCTGTTGGCGGCGCGCGGCTCGGTCGTCGCCGTCGCCTCGGTCTCCGCCCTGCGCAACGGCGCCGGCAACGCCGCCTATGCGACCTCCAAGGCCGCCCTGCTCCAGCTCTGCCGCTCCCTCGCCGTCGACTACGGACGCGACGGGCTCCGCGCCAACATCGTCTGCCCCAGCTGGGTGCGTACGGAGATGGCCGACCGGCGGATGGCGCGGTTCGCCGACGAGGCCGGCCTCACCGGCGGCATCGACGCCGCGTACGAGGAGGCCACCCGGCTGCTCCCCGTCGGCCGTCCCGGCGAGCCGCACGAGGTCGCCGAGGCCGTCGACTGGCTCCTCTCGCCTGCCGCGTCCTTCGTCAACGGCGCGGTCCTCACCGTCGACGGCGGCGCCACGGCCGTCGACACCGGCGGCGCCGCGTTCACCTTCCGCCTGGAACCGCGTGGCGACGGCGAGGAGCGCGGCCGCTGACGGCCGGGGCGGGCCTTCCCGGGCGGGAGGTCAGGTGGTGGCCGGCTGGGTGGCGCGGGCGAGCTCGCGGCGGTGGCGCATGAAGGGGCGGGGCCGGTTGAGGGCGAGGACGGCGGTGGGGCGCCCGTCGCGTTCGTAGCAGGCGAGGAAACTGCGGTCGTCGGGTGAGCCCTCGAGGATGCGCGGGGTGTCGGCGGGGCCCCGCCGGCCGGCGAACTGGATGCGTACGCCGTACTGGTCGGACCAGAAGTAGGGCAGTGCCTGATGGGTGGCGACGGTGCTGCCGGCCAGCAGGTTGCGGGCCGCCACCGCGGACTGCTCGGTCGCGCTGGTCCAGTGTTCGGCGCGGGTACCGGCCACCCTGGCGACATCGCCGACGGCCACGACGTTGGGCAGCGGGGTGACACAGCCGGCGTCGCAGCGCACGCCGTCGTCGAGCGGCAGCCCGGAGCCCGCGAGCCAGTCGGTGTTCGGGCGTACGCCGATGCCGGTGACCACGACCTCGGCGGGCAGCAGCCGGCCGTCGGACAGCTCGACCGCGGTGACCCGCCGGTCGGTCCCGCCGTCGTGCAGGCGGGCGACGCCGGTGCCGGTGAGGAGGGTGACGCCGTGGTCCGCGTGGAGCGCGGAGCAGATCCCGGCCATCTCGTCGCCGAGTTGGGGCAGGAGCGGCAGGGGCGCGGCCTCGACGACGGTGACGTCATGGCCGAGGGCGGCGCACGAGGCGGCGACCTCGGCACCGATGAAGCCGGCGCCGATCACCACGACCCTGACCGGGCCCCGGACGAGGTCCGCACGCAGTGCCTGGGCGTCGTCGAGGGTGCGCAGGGTGTGCGCACCGCCGGGCGCGGGGCCGGCCAGGCGCCGGGGGGCGGCGCCGGTGGCGATGACCACGCCGTCGGCGCTCAGGGACCGGTCGCCGTCGAGCAGTACCGCGCCCGAGGCGGTGTCGAGGCCGACCGCCCGGGTGCCCAGCAGCCATTCGGCGTCGAGTCCGGCGATCTCCTCGGCGTCGGCGAGCGCCAGTTGCTCCTGGCCGGCCGAGCCGGTGAGGAAGCCCTTGGACAGCGGCGGCCGGTCGTAGGGGCGGTGCCGCTCGTCCCCGACGATCACCAGGCGGCCCTCGAACCCCTGGGCGCGCAGGGCCCGCGCGGTGTACAACCCGGCCAGCGACGCCCCGATGACAGCGACCGAGTTCATGCGGCGGTGCCCTCCTCGGCGGCGTGGTGGACGTAGATCATGCCGTCCTCGACGGTCACGGGATGGGTGCGCACGGCCCGGCGTGCGGGCAGGCAGGTGGGCGCTCCGGTGCGGAGATCGAATGAAGCGGCGTGCAGCGGGCATTCGACCAGACACCCCTCCAGCCAGCCGTCCGCGAGCGAGGCGTCCTGGTGGGTGCAGGTGTCGTCGATGGCGTACAGCTGCCCGTCGGCGTTGAAGACGGCGATCGGAGGTGCGGTGTCGATGCGTACGGACTCGCCTGCGGGCAGGTCGGCGAGATGGCAGACAGGAATCACAGGACCCCCCTGTTACTGTTCGGTATCATCGAGTTTCGCGTTGCGCACGATGAAGCGCTATGCGCAACAGAATCCAGACGGGGAGCGTGTGCGTCAAGCGGTCCCCGGAAATGCCGAGCGCACAGGATCGGACCCGCGACCGGGTTCCCAGGTGGTGAGATCCAACAGATGACGGACAACGTGGAGGGGCGGGCGGAGGGCAGACCGCCGAAGGGGCCCGCGACCGCCGTGCAGTCGGTGGACCGGGCGGTGACCGTACTGGAGATCCTGGCGCGGCTGGGCGAGGCCGGGGTGACCGAGGTCGCCGACGAGCTGGGGGTGCACAAGTCGACCGCGTTCCGGCTGCTCGGTGTGCTGGAGAGCCGCGGGCTGGTGGGTCAGGAGCAGGAGCGCGGCAAGTACTACCTCGGCGCCGGTGTGCTGCGGCTGGCCGGAGCGGCCGCCGTACGGCTGGACATCTCCCAGGAGGGCGCGGCGGTCTGCAAGCAGCTGGCCGACGAGCTGGGGGAGACGGTCAACATCGCGGTGCTGGAGAGCGATGCCGCGGTCAACATCATGCAGGCGCGCGGCCCGGCCTCGGTCACCGCGCAGAACTGGCTCGGCCGCCGTACACCGCTGCACGCCACCTCCAGCGGCAAGGCGCTGCTCGCCTACCAGCCCGAACCGGTCCAGGAGGCGGTCCTGGGGCGGAAGTTGCCGCGGCTCACCGAGCGGACGGTCACCTCGGCCGCCGAACTGCGCCGGCAGCTGGGGGAGGTCGTCGAGCGGGGATTCGCGGTGGCGGTCGAGGAGCTGGAGCTCGGGCTGCGCGCGGTCGCGGCGCCGGTGCGGGCGCACGACGGCTCGGTGATCGGGGCGATCAGCGTCTCGGTGCCCGCCTACCGGCTGGACGAGGAGCGGCTGCCCCAGGTCGTCAAGGGCACCGTTTCCGCGGCCGAGGAGCTCTCGCGGCGGATGGGGTACGCCTGTTGAGCGGCTGACGGGCACGGGTGCGCGGGCGGGGCCGGAGCGGTTGTTCCGGCCCCGCAGTCGTGTGGTGACGTGTCACGGGCCTTTTACCAAGCGCTGGCACGTACCCCCTTGACGGTGCCGAGGCCGCGTTCCCACTATGTCTCTCATCGCGCAACCAGTCGTGCACTGCGCAACACCGAGGGGTAGGGCATGCCACACGAAGTCCATGCCGTCGTCGCGGCGAAACAAGGCGCACCGGTCGAGCTGCAGACGATCCTGGTGCCGGATCCCGGCCCGGGCGAAGTGCTCGTCGCCGTACAGGCCTGCGGCGTCTGCCACACCGATCTGCACTATCGGGACGGCGCGATCAACGACGCGTTCCCCTTCCTGCTCGGTCACGAGGCGGCCGGCGTCATCGAGTCGGTCGGCCCCGGCGTCACCGAACTCGCCCCGGGCGACTACGTCGTACTCGCCTGGCGGGCGCCCTGCGGCAGCTGCCGGTCCTGTCGCCGTGGCCGGCCCTGGTACTGCTTCGACTCCCGCAACGCCGCCCAGCCGATGACCCTGCTGGACGGCACCCCGCTCAGCCCCGCGCTCGGTATCGGGGCGTTCGCCGAGAAGACGCTGGTCGCGGCCGGACAGGCGGTGAAGGTCGATCCGTCGGCGCGCCCGGAGGCCGCCGGGCTGATCGGCTGCGGGGTGATGGCCGGATACGGCGCCGCCGTGCACACGGGGGCCGTCGGCAGCGGTGACACCGTCGCCGTCATCGGCTGCGGCGGCGTCGGCAACGCCGCGATCGCCGGCGCCTCGATCGCCGGGGCGCGCCGGGTCATCGCGATCGACATCGACGAGCGGAAGCTGGACGGCGCCACCCGCTTCGGCGCCACCCACACCGTCAACTCCCGTGGTACGGACGCCGTCGAGGCCGTACGGCAGCTCACCGGCGGCAACGGCGCCGATGTCGTCATCGACGCGGTCGGCCGCCCCGAGACCTTCACCCAGGGCTTCTACCTGCGCGACCTGGCCGGAACCCTGGTCCTGGTCGGCGTCCCCGACCCCGACATGCGCATCGAGCTGCCGCTGATCGACCTCTTCTCGCGCGGTGGCGCGCTGAAGTCCTCCTGGTACGGCGACTGCCTGCCCAGCCGCGACTTCCCCCTCCTGATCGACCGCTACCTCAGCGGACGGCTCGACCTCGACGGGTTCGTCACCGAGACGATCGGCCTGGACGAGGTGGAGTCCGCCTTCGACAAGATGCGCGACGGCCGGGTGCTGCGCTCCGTCGTGGTCCTGTAGGGCCCCCTTCGCACGCCATCGATCCGGTAACGGCGCAGCACCCCCCGTCGACCACCCCGACCAGCAGGAGGAGGGGCATGTCCCGCACGCCCGCCAACAGTTCCCGTGTGGTTGTCATCGGCGCCGGCATCGTCGGCTGCTCGCTCGCCGATGAGCTGACCGCCCGCGGCTGGACCGACGTCACTGTCCTCGAACAGGGCCCGCTGCCGGCCCCCGGCGGCTCCACCTCGCACGCCCCGGGCCTGGTCTTCCAGACCAGCCCCTCCAAGACCATGACCGGGTTCGCCGCCTACACGGTGCGGAAGTTCGGCTCCCTGGAGGTCGACGGACTGCCCTGCTTCAACCCGGTGGGCGGCCTGGAGGTCGCCACCACCGAAGCCCGCTGGGCCGATCTGCACCGCAAGGCCGGACTCGCCGCCTCCTGGGGCGTACGCGGGGAACTCCTCACCCCGCGGCAGTGCAAGGAGCTCTGGCCGATGCTCGACGAGAGCGTGCTCCACGGCGGCTTCCACACCCCCGACGACGGGCTGGCCCGCGCGACCCTGGCCTGCCGAGCCCAGATGGAGCGGGCCGCGCGGCACGGCGCCCGCTTCCTGGAACGGCACACCGTCACCGGCATCGAGCGGGAGAACGGCCAGGTCACCGGCGTCATCACCGACCGGGGCACCTTCCCCGCCGACCATGTCGTCTCGGCCGCCGGCTTCTGGGGCCCGGTGATCGGCGCGATGGCCGGGGTGGACGTGCCCCTGCTCCCGCTCGCCCACCAGTACGCCAGGACCGCACCGCTCCCCGAGCTCGCGGGTGTCAACGACCCCCGCACCGAGGCGAGCCGGCCCATCCTGCGCTTCCAGGACCGCGACCTGTACTTCCGGGAGCACACCGACCGCATCGGCATCGGCTCCTACGCCCACCGCCCGATGCCCGTCGACCCCTTCACCGTCCCCGCCTTCGACGAAGCTCCCGTCATGCCGTCGTCGCTGCCGTTCACCGAGGACGACTTCGCGCCGAGCTGGCAGGACAGCGTCACCCTGCTGCCCGCGCTGGGCGCGTCGGAGGTGGCCGAGGGCTTCAACGGCGTCTTCTCCTTCACCCCCGACGGGATGCCGGTGCTCGGCGAATCCCGCGAACTGCGGGGATTCTGGCTCGCCGAGGCGGTCTGGGTCACCCACTCCGCGGGCGTCGCGAAGGCCGTCGCCGAGTGGATGACGGACGGCCGGCCCGCCACCGACATCCACGAGTGCGACCTCCACCGCTTCGAGGACGCCCAGCGCTCGCCCGCCTACATCGCCGACCGCGGCGCCCAGAACTTCATCGAGGTCTATGACGTCATCCACCCCCTGCAGCCCATGGAGCAGCCCAGGCCGCTGCGCACCAGCCCCTTCCACGTACGCCAGCAGCAGCTCGGCGCGTACTTCCTCGAAAGCGGCGGCTGGGAGCGCCCCCACTGGTACGAGGCCAACGCCCCGCTGGCCGAGGGACTCCACCTGCCCGAGCGCGACGCCTGGTCCGCGCGCCACTGGTCGCCGATCGCCGCCGCCGAGGCGAGGACGACCCGCGAGAGGGTCGCGCTGTACGACATGACCCCGCTGCGCAGGCTGGAGGTCACCGGCCCGGACGCGCTGGACTTCCTGGACCGTATGACCACCAACAACCTCCGCAAGAAGCCCGGCGCGGTCACCTACACCCTGCTCCTGGACGAGTCCGGCGGCATCCGCTCCGACCTCACCGTCGCCCGCCTGGCTCCCGACCGGTTCCAGGTCGGCGCCAACTCCCCGGCCGACCTGGACTGGCTGCTGCGGCATGCGCCGGACGGCGTCGGGGTCCGCGACATCACCTCCGGCACCTGCTGCGTCGGCGTGTGGGGGCCGCTCGCCCGCGCCCTCGTCCAGCCGCTGACCCGCGACGACTTCTCCCACGAGGGCTTCGGCTACTTCCGCGCGAAGCGCACTCACCTCGGCCATGTGCCGGTGACGGCGATGCGCCTGTCGTACGTCGGTGAGCTGGGCTGGGAGCTGTACACCACCGCCGACCTGGGACTGCGGCTCTGGGACACGCTGTGGGAGGCGGGCCGGGAACTCGGAGTGATCGCGGCCGGCCGCTCGGCCTTCAACAGCCTGCGTCTGGAGAAGGGCTACCGCGCCTGGGGCGCCGACATGACCGCCGAGCACGACCCGTACGAGGCGGGGGTCGGATTCGCGGTCCGGGCGGACAAGGAGTTCGTGGGCCGGGCCGCCCTCGACGCGAACCGGGCCCTCACCCGCAAACTGACCGCGCTCGTGCTCGACGACCCGGCCGCCAACGTCCTGGGCAAGGAGCCCGTGTACCTCGACGGTGCGCCCGCGGGCTATGTGACCAGCGCTTCGTACGGCTACACCCTGGGCCGCTGCGTCGCCTACGCCTGGCTGCCGCCGCTCGCCACCGGCACCGGTGTGCACATCGAGTACTTCGGCGAGAAGGTCCCGGCGACCGTCGCCGACGAGCCGCTCTTCGACCCGAAGATGACCCGCATCCGCCGCTAGGGCGTGTCCGATGGGTCCGGGTCCGCGGGCCCGCACACCACAGACGCGCCAGACACGCCAGGAGGCCACTGTGTCCCCCACGTACGACGTCATCGTCCTCGGGCTCGGCGGCATGGGCAGCGCCGCGGCCCACCATCTCGCCGCCCGCGGCGCACGGGTCCTGGGCCTGGAGAGGTTCGGCCCGGTGCACAACCGCGGCTCCAGCCACGGCGGTTCGCGCATCACCCGCCAGTCCTACTTCGAGGACCCGGCCTACGTACCGCTGCTGCTGCGCTCGTACGAGCTGTACGACAAGCTGGAGCGGGACACCGGCCGCGAGATCGCCACCCTGTGCGGCGGGGTGATGATCGGCCGCCCCGACAGCCGCACCGTCAGCGGCAGTCTGCAGTCCGCCCGGCAGTGGGACCTGCCGCACGACATGCTCGACGCCAAGGAGATCCGCCGCCGCTTTCCCACCCTCACCCCCGCCGACGACGAGGTCGCGCTGTACGAGGCGCGGGCCGGGCTCGTCCGGCCGGAGTACACCGTCGCCGCCCACGTCCAGCTCGCCACCCAGGACGGTGCCGAGCTGCGCTTCGAGGAGCCGGTCATCCGCTGGGAGGAGCTTCCCGGCGGCGCCGGTGTCCGCGTCCACACCCCCGAAGACACCTACACCGCAGGGCAGTTGGTGATCTGCCCGGGCGCCTGGGCGCCGGCGCTGCTCACCGACCTGGGCGTGCCGTTCACCATCGAACGACAGATCATGTACTGGTTCGCCCCCGACGGCGGCACCGCGCCGTTCGTCCCCGAGCGGCATCCGATCTACATCTGGGAGGATGCGCGGGGCGTCCAGATCTACGGCTTCCCGTCGATCGACGGCCCCGAGGGCGGCGCCAAGGTCGCGTTCTTCCGCAAGGGCACCGTCTGCACCCCCGAGACCATCGAACGCACCGTGCACGACCACGAGGTGCGCGCCATGGCCGACCAGCTCGCCCCGCGGATCCCGGCCCTGCCCGGCCGCTTCCTCAAGGCCGCCACCTGCATGTACTCCAACACCCCCGACGAGCACTTCGTGATCACCCGGCACCCCGCGCACCCGGGGACGGTGACCGTCGCCTGCGGCTTCTCCGGACACGGCTTCAAGTTCGTGCCGGTGGTCGGGGAGATCGTCGCCGATCTCGCGCTGACCGGTGCCACCGCGCACCCCATCGAGCTGTTCGACCCTGCCCGCCGCTTCGCCGGAAAGACCCCCGGCCGGCCCGCCGCCGCGGCCGTTTGAGGAGAGCACCCATGACGACCACACCCACCGAGTCCGCGCCGGCGGCGCCCGCCGGGCCCGCGACCGGCGTCGCCCCGAGCCTGATCAGCACCCTCGCCGGCCACTACTACACCGACCCCGAGATCTTCCGCCAGGAGCAGGAGAAGATCTTCGAACGCCTGTGGTTCTGCGCGGTACGCAGCGCCGACCTGGGCCGGCCCGGCGCCTTCCGCACGGTCCGGGTCGGCCGGGAGAGCGTACTGGTCACCCGCAACCGCGCCGGCGAGCTGCGCGCCTTCCTCAACATCTGCCGCCACCGCGGCGCGCAGCTGTGCACCGAGGAGTCCGGCGAGGTCCGCCGCACCCTCCAGTGCCCCTACCACGCCTGGACCTACGACCTCGACGGACGTCTGATCGCCGCCCCCAACCTGCAGAAGATGCCGGACATCGACCGTACCGAGCGCGGCCTGGTCGCCGTCCCGCTCCGCGAGTGGCTCGGCTACGCCTGGGTGTGCCTGGCCGACGACCCGCCGTCCTTCGAGGACACCGTGATCGGCGCGGCCGTCGAGCGGCTGGGGGACCCGGCCGCCATCGACCGCTACCGCACCGAAGGTCTCGCCCTCGGCAGGCGCATCGGCTACGACGTGCGCGCCAACTGGAAGCTCATCATCGAGAACTTCATGGAGTGCTACCACTGCGCCACCATCCATCCCGAACTCACCGACGTCCTACCGGAGTTCGCCGACGGCTTCGCCGCCCAGTACTACGTCGGCCATGGCGCGGAGTTCGCCGCGGAGGCCGCGGGGTTCACCGTCGACGGCAGCGCGGGCTTCGGCCGGCTGCCCGGCATCGAGGACGTCCAGGACCGCCGCTATTACGCGGTCACCGTCCGGCCGCAGGTGTTCGTCAACCTCGTCCCCGACCACGTCATCGTCCACCGGATGTTCCCCACCGCCCCCGACCGCACCCTCGTCGAGTGCGACTGGCTGTACCTGCCCGAGGTCGTCGACTCCGGCGCCGACGTCTCCCGGTCCGTCGAGCTCTTCCACCGGGTCAACACCCAGGACTTCGAGGCCTGCGAGCGCACCCAGCCCGCCATGCACTCCCGCGCCTACCGCGACGGCGGGGTGCTGGTGCCCAGCGAGCACCACATCGGTGCCTTCCACCGCTGGGTCACCGACCGCCTGGAGGGGGAGCACGGCTGACCTGACCCTGCGGATACTCCCTACGGCCGGACGGACTCCAGGAGATCCACGCACCGGCCCAGGAGCGCGACGAGCGATTCCCGCTCCGCCTCGCTGAACTCCGCCGCGAGGGCCTCCTGGCCGACGGGCTCGACCTGCGCCACGGCACCCTGTGGGCGGCCCACAACACCCGGAACACGGTGAGCCGTTGGCGGCTCCTCGCCGACGGCACCGCCGCCCGTTCCGAGCGCCAGGTCACCGACCCCGCCCTCCAGGTCCCCACCACCCTCGTACGGCAGCACGGCCGCACCCTGGTGGTCCGCTCCCAGTTCGACAAGGGCGGCCCCATGGTCCCCGGCACCCCGCAGACGCCGTTCACGGTCGCGGCCGTGGACGGGATCTGACGCCGGCAGCCCCTCTGCCGTGGTTACCGAGTGCGGTGTGGTGAGCGGTGGCCGCTGCGGCTTGCGCCTTCCGCTACGTCAACTCCTACCGTCGTCGGTGTGGCCGGAGGGACCGGCCCGGCGATGAAAGGGCACGACCATGGCCTGGTCGATCGCGGAGGTCGCCCGGATGTCCGGGGTCACTTCCCGGACCCTGCGGCACTACGACGAGATCGGTCTGCTGACTCCCGCCTTCATGGGGGGCAACGGGCACCGCCACTACGAGAAGACCGATCTGCTGCGACTGCAACAGATCCTGCTGATGCGGGAACTGGGGCTGGGGCTACGAGAGATCGCAGCGGTGCTGGAGTCCCAGGTCGACCGGGTGACCGCGCTGCGTGCTCACCGGCGCAGGCTGCTCGCCGAGCGGGACCGTCTCGACGTGCTCGCCCGCACGGTCGCGCGCACCATCGCCGAACTCGAGGAAGACAAGGACGCCTCGGACATGGGAAAGATCAGCCGGCCGGAGAACTTGTTCACCGGCTTCGACACCGCCCGCTATGAGGACCCGGCGCGCGAGAGATGGCCCGACCAGGCGGAGCAGTCGGCACGGTTCGCCGCCACGCTCACCGACGCCGACCGGGAGCGGCTGCAGCGTGAGGCGAGCGCGGCCATGGTGCGCATGGCGGAGTTCATGCGGGCGGGCACACCGGTCGCCGATCCGGCGGTGCAGGCCGAGGTCGACACCCACTACCAGGGCATCTGCCGGATGTGGACGCCCAACGCGGCCGCGTTCAAGGCCCTCGGGCAGAACTATGTCGACGACGCACAGTGGCGCGCGGCCTACGACCGGGTCGCCGACGGTCTGGCGGCGTACCAGCGCGACGCGATGGTCGCCTACGCCGACGCACGACTGAACTGACCGGGGACCGGGTGCCGGGGGCTGCAGACCCCGGCGCCGGTCTCCCTCCACCTCGCCGACCTGGCGACGCACCTCCACCCCCAACGAGGTGCCCTTCCCTGGACCTTCACCTCTCCCTCTCCCTCTACCTTGGAGCGTTCCGCTGTGATTCCCGCCCACTGGGTTCGCCACCACCGCCGAGAGGACAACGAGCTCATCGGGTACCTCCGTCCCGCCGCAGCGGACCCGGGCCTGTTCGTCCCGGTCACGGTCTTCGGCCACCCGCTCGGCCGCCCCGCCGAAGAAGACGACGCCCGCCGGCGGCTGGACCGCACGGGACTGGCCTACCTCGCCCGGGACTGGCTGCTCTCCCTGCCCGGTCACTCCGAGCCCGTCACCGTCCAGATCGTCGAAGCCACGCCGCAGCGGCTGCGAGTGAAGAACATCGACTACGGCTACCCGGGCGCCGACATCGGCCACCTCTTCGTCCTCGACGTCCCCACAAGCGGACAACTCCAACCGCGCTGACCCGCCACACCCCGACCGCGCCGCGTACGCACGCCACCAGCGCCACACAGGCCGATACCGCCACGTTCACCCCGCCGTCCCTGGTCATTCCTCCGGGCGGATCCAGGTCCGGGCGAGTTCCGCGACCCAGGCGGCCGCCGCGTCGGGACCGGGCGGGGGTGCGCCGACGACGACGAGTTCGGTGACGCCCGCCGCGCCGAGCGCGGGGAGGTGTTCCGGGATGCCGTCGCTCAGCGCGACGGCGACGGTGAGCTCGTCAGGAGCGCGACCGTGGCGGGCGCACTCCTCGGCGAGGACGGCCAGGCGCGCCGGGACGTCGGCCGCCGGGACGTTGAAGCCGTACCAGCCGTCGGCGAGTGTGACCGCGCGGCGCAAGGCGGCGTCGCTGTTGCCACCGACCACGACCGGGAGCCGGCCGCCGCGCAGCGGCTTGGGGTTGACCCGGATCGCGTCGAAGCGCGTGAACTCCCCTGTGAAGGAGGCCGGGTCCTGGGTCCAGAGGGTGCGCATCGCGGCGAGGTACTCCTCGGTGCGCCGCCCGCGCTGGGCGAAGGGGACTCCGAGCGCTGCGAACTCCTCGGCCGACCAGCCGACCCCGACCCCGAGGCTGAACCGCCCGGCGGAGAGCACATCGAGTGTGGCGGCCTGCTTGGCGACCAGGACCGGGTTGTGCTCGGGCAGCAGGAGCACGCCGGAGGCGAGCTCGATCCGGCTGGTGACCGCCGCCGCGAAGGCCAGGGCGAGCAGCGGGTCCAGCCAGTCCGCGTCCGCGGGCACGGCGATCCTGCCGTCGGAGGAGTAGGGGTAGCGAGAGGCGGGCGCGTCCACGAGTACCACGTGCTCGCCGCACCAGAGCCTCGCGAAGCCGTGCGTCTCCGCGGCTGTGGCCACCGCACGGATCACCTCGGGACGGGCACCGTCACCGATACCGAGCGCGTGCAACGCCACTCGCATCCTCCACCTCCGGGCGTCACCATAAGCCCGAAGCGCGCAGCCCGGCCGTGCTCCGGGCGACGTGGCGCGCCGCCCGCAGCCGGCCGGGTACGACGCCGCGTGCGCCGCCGTACGGGCTACGCCTTCTCGGTACGGCCGGTCAGGGCAGGAGCTCGATGTACCCGTCGGTTCCGTGCAGGCGGATCCGCTGTCCGTCCCGGATCAGCCGGGTGGCCTGCTCCACGCCCACGACGGCCGGCAGTCCGTACTCCCGGGCGATCACCGCGCCATGGGTCATCAGGCCGCCCACCTCCGTCACCAGGCCCGCGATTCCGACGAACAGCGGCGACCAGCTGGGGTCCGTGAAGGGCGTGACCAGGATGTCGCCCGCTTCGAGATCGGCCTGCGCCATGTCGAGGATGACGCGGGCTCTTCCCTCGACGGTCCCGGCGGAGACCGGTAGGCCGATCAGGGCACCGGCCGGCACGTCGTCGCGCCGGTACGCGCCGGTGACGGCCTCACCGTCCGAGGTGAGCACCCGGGGCGGTGTGAGCGCGTGGTACGACCGGAAGGCGTCCTTGCGCTGCTGGATGAGCTGGTCGTCCACCCGGTGCGAGCGCACGACGTCGTGGAGTTCCTGGAACGTGAGGTAGAAGACGTCCTCCTTCTCGGCAAGCACGCCTGCCCGCACCAGGCGCTCGGCCTCCGCCGACAGGGCCTGCTTGTAGACGAAGTAGCGGCTGACGATGCCGTACTTCGGGTACTCCCGGTACCCGATGAAGGTCCTGACCCGGTCGATCATGCGCTTGGCCTCGTCGGCCTTCCGGTCCCCGTCCGGCAGGGCCCGCAAGCGCGACAGCACGTCCTGTTCCTTCTTCCGCGCCTTCTGCCGGCCTTCCTCGAACCGTCGCTCGGCGGCGCCCGGCTCGAAGTTCCTGACGTTGTCGAGGATCACGGGCACGAGCGTGGTGGGGCGCTCGCGCCAACGCGGCCTCGTGATGTCGATCTCGCCGACGCAACGCATGCCGTACCGGTCGAGGTAGGCCTCCATGGCGTCGCGCGCTTCGGTCCCGCCCGCGAGCTTCGCCAGCTCGTCCAGGAAGTCCTCGTCCTCGACGCCCTGCAGGAACGCCACCACCTCCGGGTGCGGGCGGATCACGTCCGCGACGTCGAGCAGCGCCAGCCCCATCTCCGACGTGATGTTGTCGGGGGCGGACAGCGTCAGCGTGTCGGCCGCGTTCTTCTCGCCGAGCCACTCCAGCAGCTGGTCGTTGAGCCACCACGTGGCCTCCATCCCCGCCATGATCGCCTGCATGCTCAGCGGATCACTGAGGACTCGCTTGTGCTCCTCGAAGGCCTCCAGCAGGAAGTCGAACAGCGCCGGCCCGGTCTTCGTCCGGATGTCGCGCTCCAGGGCGGCGATGGACGCCCGGCTGCGCTCGATCAGCTCGGTGACGATGGCCGGATCGGTCTCGATCGGCGCGGGCGCACCGCCGACCGGCGGTCCGCCGGGTCCTGCGTCCGGGAGCGACGGGACGAAGTCGTCGCGCTCGAGGACGGTCTCCAGAGCGTCCCTGATCAGCGGATCGCCTCTCCCCAGGACGTCCAGGAGTCCGGCGCGGCTCGCGGGCGAGGCCAGGCGCCGGGTGACGTCGACGAACAGCCTCCCGCCGGCCTCGTGCATCGGCACCATCGCCGTCAGCTGCCACATGGAGAACCCCAGGGGCTTCATGGGGTCGGTCATCATCTGCCCATGACCGACGGAGACGTAGACGTGATTCTCCTGGTCGCGGGTCTCGGGGACGGGGAACAGCGTCGTGATCGGCCGGCTCTGCACGATCTGGAAGCCGTCGTCGACCAGACACCATTCGATGTCCTGCGGGCGGCCGAAGTGCGCCTCGATCCGCCGCCCGAGCCGCACGAGCCGCACCACCTGCGCGTCCGTCAGCGCCGGCTGCTCCTGCCGCCGCGCGTCGATCGCCACTTCCTGCGTACCGCCGGCCGACAGGGCCTGAACGGCACGCTCTTTGGCGGCGATCGTCCTGGCGACGACTTCGCCGTCCCGCACCTTGAAGACGTCCGGGTTCACCAGGCCGGATACCAGGGCCTCGCCGAGGCCGAAGCCGGCGTCCACGGTGGCGACCTTCCGGTTGCCCGTGACGGGGTCGGCCGTGAACAGGATGCCGGCCGCATCCGGGAACACCATCTGCTGCACGACCACGGCCATGTGGACCGTACGGTGGTCGATGCCGTTGCGCCGGCGGTAGGTCACGGCCCGCTCGGTGAACAGCGAGGCCCAGCACCGGCTGACGTGCTGAAGGACCGCCGTCGGCCCCACGACGTTCAGGTAGGTGTCCTGCTGGCCGGCGAACGAGGCCGTCGGCAGGTCCTCCGCCGTCGCGCTGGATCGGACGGCGAAGGCGGCCTGCTCACCGTGCCGGGCGAGCGCGCGGGTGATCGCCGCCGCGAGGTCGTCCGGGATGGCGATCCCTTCGATGGTCCGGCGGATCTGCGCGCTGAGCGTGCGGATCGCCTCCCGGTCGTCCCCCTCCCCGTCGAAGCGAGCCAGGCGCGACAGCTGATCGAGCCGATCGCCGATCGACGGTGCTTCCGCCATGATCCGCCGGAAGGCGTCCGTCGTCACGCAGAAGCCGGCCGGCACGCGGATGCCTTCGATCCGTGACAGCCCGCCCAGGTGCGCGCCCTTGCCGCCGACGACCGAGACCTGTGTCTCGTCAACCTCGTGAAGATCCCACACGTACTGCTCGGTCATCGCGACACCTCCGCGGCAGTCGTGTCCCGTCGCCCTGCACCGGCCGATCGAATCACCGGCGTCGCCAGCTCTGTCGAACCTCTCGTCAGCACCCCCACTGGTTCGACCTCACCGCGTCCCCCATACGTCGACAACACACGCACGTCGTGCCCCATTTCTGCAGCTTGTGGCCTCGGCCGACGATTTTGCGCCACCACCCGGGTCTTGCCGCAAGCCCCCCGGTGCGCTATACGTTGAGAGTGGCAAGGAGAGACATCTCCTTGCCTTTGCCGTGTGGCGCCCCTCAACCGGTTGAAGATCCGCCGGGCGGCGGCCACGCGCTTCGGCAAGAGGGCGTACGTCGTGCACGGCACCGTCACCGCCGCAGCCCTTCGCCGCCGGCTTCGCGCATGACCCGCCGGGCACGCCCTAGGCGGGCAGGGCGAAGCGTTCCTTGAGGGCGTTCAGGCCGGTGGCGTAGATGGTGTCGCCGAATTGCTTCTCGATCGCGGGGACGAGTTCGTCGGCGGCCTCGTATGTCGCGACCCAGTGGATCTCGGCGCCCGCCTCGTGCGGCCGCACGGACAGCGTGGAGACGTAGTCGGAGACAGGGGCGGCGGATTCATGGATGGTGTAGCGGAGCATCCGGCGCGAGTCGTCCTTCTCCAGGAGCCGTTCCCGGATGACCACTTGGCCGTTGACGGAGAACGCCTGCACCGCCCCGGGCGACTCGGGATCGGCGCCGTCCTCGATCACGGACGGCGGCAGCAGGGGGTGCCAGTCGGCGAGGCCGCCGAACTTGCCGATGATCCGCCAGACGGCATCGGGGTCGGCGGTGACGACGGCGGTACGGGTGAGCGTGTGCACGCAAGGACCTCCGAGGACTGCGGGTTGCGAGGACTGCGGGTTGTCTCTGATCCGTCGCTTCCCCCGGCGGTTCACCACGTTCCGTCGCCGCGCAGTACGGCGTCGGCGCCGCCGTCGATGAAGACGACCTGACCGGTGACCAGTTCGTTCTCGGGTGAGGTGAGCCAGGCCAGGAGGGGAGCGATCTGTGCCGGCTGGGCGTGGCCGTGGAGCGGCATGGGGACGGTCGCGTCGACGATCTTGCGTACGTCGGGGCTGGCCAGCATGGGTTCGGTCATCGGGGTGACGACGGTTCCGGGGGCGATGGCGTTGAGCGGGATACCGGCGCCCGCCCAGTCGGCGGTCACGGCGGTGCGGCGGATCCATCGGGCCATGGCGGCCTTGGTCGAGCCGTAGATCGCATAGCCCTCTCCCCGGTCGACCGCCGCCTGGGCGGCGGCCAGCGCCGCTTCCTCGTCACCGGCGAGCGCCGCCTCGGCGATGGCCGTGTCGTGAGGGTGGAGGGAGGCGACCGAGGCGATGACGACGGCGCGCGGGTCCGTGCCGGCGGCCAGCAGGGGACGCAGCCCTTCCAAGGTGGCGACCGCGCCGAAGTAGTTGACGCTGACGGCGCGCGGTTCGAAACCGGCGAGGCCGGCGCCCGCGATCACGGCGTCGAGTCGTCCACCGCTCAACTCGCCTGCACGCTCGACCAGATGGGCCCGGCCATCGGGCGTGGCGAGGTCTGCCACGATATCGGCGTCCCTGAGGTCGGCGCCGATGACCGTGTTCCCCTGCTCCTTGAGCCGGGTGGCGGTGGCCTTGCCGATGCCGGAGGCGGCTCCGGTGACGAGGTAGGTACGGGACATGGTCGGCTCCTTCGCTGGGGCTCTACGTTCGCCGGTCGCTGATCACTGCACGTTTCGGCCGTCGGCCGCACGCCGCCGGTCGCCGATCGATCGGCTCCTGATCAGTCGCTGATCAACATACGCTTTTTTGGCATGGCGTGCCAAAAAATCTGTCTGTGACAATAAAGGCCGAGGCGAAGCACGGCAAGGAGCACACAATGGCGGCAGCGCGGGGTCGTCCGTCCCTGACGGAACATCGGCGCCTTCAGACTCGGCTGGAGATCGCGGAGGCCGCGGCGACCCTCTTCGCCGACCGCGGGTACGACACGACGACGGTCGAGGACATCGCCTCGGCCGCGGGCGTCTCCCTGCGCACCTTCTACCGCTACTGCCCGGCGAAGGAGGACGCCCTCACCCCCCTCTACGCCTCCAGCGTCGGCCAGCTCGTGGACGTCCTCGCGGAACATCCGGTCGCGGAACCGCTCAGCACCGCCATCGAGGCGTCCTTCGGGACGGCGACGGCCGAGCGGCGCCTGGAGGACGCCGCCCGGGCCCGTCGGCTGGTCCGGGTCATGGGGACCGTCCCCGCCCTGAAGATGCGCTGGCTCGCCGCGGGCCGGGAGATGCAGGAACGGCTCGCGCCCGCGCTGGCATCCCGCGTGCACGCCCCTGTCGACAGTCTCGAAGTGCGTCTGCTGACCACCGCGGTCCTGGATGCGTTCACCGTCACCATGGAGCACTGGGCCTGGCAGGACGAGCCCGAGGAACTCGTCGATCTGATGCGCCGCGCGCTGGCGTTCCTGCGGCTCGACGAGCTCCAGGCGAAGCCCGGGCCATCCGTCGACGAGTAGTCGACGCGCCCACGTGGACCTGGCCGATCCGTCGGCGCGGGGCTTCCCCGGGTCTCCTGCCATGCCAGGGCGGGGCGCCCGCGCGACCAACTTCCGTACCAGGCCCGGACTTTAGGGGGCTGGTCCGGCTACCGGACCCCAGGTCGGATCGTCACACCGATACCGTATACCCCATGCTCGACAACGCGTTCTGGACGGTCCCGGCAGACCGCATGACCACCGGCAGCGGAGCCCGCTACGAACTGACCGTCCTCCAGCCGCCGTTCATCGTCGACGCGGCGGAGCTCCCGCCCAACGATCCCGCCCGGGCCGCCGCGTTGGCCCGCTCGCTGGACACGATCGACGGCGTGATCGAAGACCTCGGCCCCCGCAAGCAGAGCGACACCCACACGGTCACCACCCGGGCCGATCTGGACGTCGTCCAGGCCGGGGCGTGGGGCAACGTCATGTCGATCTCCGATCCGGCGTTCGCGGACGACGGCAACGACATGCCGCTCCTCGCCGAGGCCGCCCGCCTGCGCAAGCGCTTCCCCGACGCGCGGATCGTGGGCCGGGTGGAAGTGCACTGCGGCGCCGAGCACACCGAAGACCTCGTATGGCTCCCCGACGGCACCATGTTCCACGCCTGCGGCCGGCCCGGCGACGAACCGTTCGTCGTCGCCGGCGACCCCCAGGCGGTGATGACCGCCCTCGGCATCACCACGGAGGCCCTCGACGACCTTGGCGTGTACTTCGACCTGGACGACGAGCCGAACCAGAACGACTGGGGCGCGCTCGCGACCGCGTGCCTCGGGGACGCCGACCCGTGGGGCAGGTCCGACCTGGAGGCCTCGGTGCTGCGAGTACGGCACGGCGAGTACGCCACCAGCCACATGGAATCCCTCTACTTCAGCACGGGCTGACGTACCTTCAGTTCGTTCGGTCGAGGGCGTCGGGAACGGGGAGGGTGAGTGACGGACCAACAGGACCTGCCGTACCGGGTGGGGTCGGAGCCGGGCTGGAACACGGTCGCGGCCGGCACCGCGCGGGTGAGTCTGCATCCGGACGAGGCGGCGCCCGAGGTCATAGTGGCCACTGCGCGGGTACCGGCAGACCCCGGCCGGGACTCCGGCGGGCGCGAACTACCCTGGCGGCCATGGACTGGCTTGATCGGGTGGCGAAGCTGAGACGGTGGACGAGCAGCGACGTCCGGGCCCCGCACAAGCCGTTGTTGCTGCTGTACGCGCTCGGCAGCTATCAGCAGGATGCCGGCGGCGAACTGCGCTACAGCTCGGTCGAGGAGGAGCTCAAGCGGTTGCTCACCGAGTACGGGCCCTCGCACCCGACGACGCCCGCATACCCCTTCCACCACCTCGTCAGTGATGGCGTGTGGGAGGTCAGGACCGACCAGGGCCCGGGGAGCCCGGGAAGCGGGGTCCGGGTCCTTCGTTCCAGTGGGGCCACCGGCCGGCTCGCGCCGGGCCTGCGGGCCGCGCTCGCCGAGGAGCCGTCGCTGCTGGGCCGGCTGATCAGAGTCCTGCTGGACACCCACTTCCCGCCGTCGCTGCACCTCGATCTGTGCGAAGCCGTCGGTCTCGACCTGGAGCTTGCCGAGACCGGGGTCGTGCACGGCGCGGGTGCCCCGGCGCGGCGGCAACGTGATCGACGCATGCGTGAACTCATATTGACGGCCTACGAGTTCCGGTGCGCGTTCTGTGGTTACGACGGGGCGCTCGGCGCGAGCACGGTCGGGCTGGAGGCCGCGCATGTGCGCTGGTGGTCACATGACGGGCCGGACGAGGTCGACAACGGCCTGTGCCTGTGCTCGTTGCACCACAAGCTCTTCGACAAGGGGGTCCTGGGCCTCGGAGGCGATCACCGCATCCTCGTCTCCCAACGTTTCGTCGGCCGCAGCGAGGCCAGCCGGCAGCACGTCCTCGCCCTCGCGGGCCGGCCGGTCATCGGACCGCAGCCGGGCGTCCTGCCGGTTGCGAGACGACACCGCGAGTGGCACGTTCAACAGGTCTTCCACGGCGCACCCCGAGAGCCGGCGGGCAGGCCGGTGCGTTCCATGTGACAGCCCGTGCGCCATGGGGCGATGCGGGCCGTTTCACGCCGCGCCGGAACCCGGATCCGGCGCCCCCTCACCCCGCCCGGGCCGCCCGCTGCCAGGCCGTATCGCGCAGCAGACGCAGGCCGTTGAGGCCGACGAGGACCGTGGAGCCCTCGTGGCCGAGGACGCCCAGCGGCAGCGGGAGGTCTCCGGCGAGGTCCCAGACGACCAGGCCGCAGAGGAAGACCGCGGCGAGGCACAGGTTCTGGGCGACGAGTCGGCGGGCCGTCCGGGACAGCGCCAACACCGCCGGAACGGTGGCCAGTTCGTCCCGGACGATCACCGCGTCGGCGGTCTCCAGGGCGAGGTCGCTGCCGGCTCGGCCCATGGCGACACCGGTGTGCGCGGCCGCCAGGGCGGGGGCGTCGTTCACCCCGTCGCCCACCACCAGCACCCGCCGCCCGGCCGTCTGCTGTGCGCGCACCGCGTCGACCTTGTCCTGGGGCAGCAGGCCGGCGCGTACGTCGACGATGCCGGTCTCGGCGGCCGGCCGGGCCGCGGCGCGTGGATTGTCACCGGTCAGCAGCATCGGCATCCGGCCGGTGAGGGCCTGGAGGGCGGCGACGGTGGCGGCCGCGCCGGGGCGCAGCCGGTCGGCGAGCCCCAGCACCCCGGCCGGCACACCGTCCCGCAGGACGACTACGGCGGTGAGCCCGTCCCGCTCCAGCTCCGCGACGAGTGATTCGGCCGCGGCGGTGGCCGGACGGCCGGCGGGCAGCAGCCGGGCCGGGGCGCCCACCTCGATGCGTGCGCCGCCGACGGTGGCGTGCACGCCGATGCCGGGGGAGGCGGTGAACTCCTCGGCGGCGGGCAGCGACAGGCCTCGTTCGCGGGCGGCGGCCACGATCGCGCGGGCCAGGGGGTGTTCGCCGCCGTGCTCGGCCGCGGCCGCCCAGGTCAGCAGGGTCTCCTCGGTCGGGCCGGGGTCCGGCAGCGGGCGGATCGCACTGACCTGGGGGGCGCCCTGTGTCAGCGTGCCCGTCTTGTCGAGCGCGACGGTGTCCACCTCGCCGAGGCGTTCCATCACGACGGCGGATTTGACCAGTACGCCGTGCCGTCCGGCGTTGGCGACGGCCGACAGCAGCGGCGGCATGGTCGCCAGCACCACCGCGCACGGCGACGCGACGATCATGAAGGTCATCGCCCGCAGCAGGGAGCGGGTCGGGTCCGCGCCGAAGAGGAGCGGGACGGTGAAGACGGCGAGGGTGGCGGCCACCATGCCGACCGAGTAGCGCTGTTCGACCTTCTCGATGAACAGCTGCGTCGGCGCCTTGGTCCGGGAGGCCTCGGCGACCATGGCCACGATCCGCGCGATGACCGAATCGCCCGCGTCGCGCACGACCTCGACCCGCAGCGCGCCGGTGCCGTTGAGGGTGCCGGCGAACACCTCGTCACCGGGCCGCTTGGCCACCGGAAGCGGCTCGCCGGTGATGGTCGCCTGGTCGACCTCGCTGCTCCCGTGCAGTACGCGGCCGTCCGCGCCGACCCGCTCTCCCGGGCGGACCACGATGACGTCGCCCACCGCGAGGTCCGCGGCGGCCACGCTCTCCTCGGCCTCGGGATCGTCGTCGTTGCCGGTCAGCCTGGTCGCGGTGGTCGGCGCGAGATCGAGCAGACCGCGCACCGAGTCCTCGGTACGGGCGGTGGCCAGCGCCTCCAGGGCCCCGGAGCCGGCGAAGATGACGATCAGCAGTGCGCCGTCCAGCACCTGGCCGATGGCGGCCGCCCCGATCGCGGCGACGACCATCAGCAGATCCACGTCGAGGGTGCGGTCCTTGAGCGCCCGCAGCCCGGACCAGGCCGGCTCCCAGCCGCCCGCCGCATACGCCAGCGCGTACAGCGGTCCCCAGGTCCACGCCGGTGCGCCGGTGAGCTGCAGCGGCAGCGCGAGCAGGAACGCGACGGCGGCCGCGGCCGCCCAGCCGACCTCGGGCAGCGCGAACGCGCGGGTGCGCCGGGAGGGTTGCCGACGAGGCGGGGCCGGCCGTGGTGGACGCCGCAGTACGGCGGAGGGCGCGGCAGAAGGCATGGCGAATCAGCCCTTCACGGGTGCGGGGACCGGCAACCTCATCACCGTACAGGAATAAATGAAGAGGCATTCATCTTTCGTCGCTAGGATGGCTCCATGGGCCACGGAATGGACAACCGCAGCACCACCCGCGAACGCCTGGACGCCGTCGGGGCCGCCGATGTCGCCGCGACACTCCAGGCCCTGTCCACGCCCTCCCGGCTGCGGATCCTCGCCCGCCTGCAGGAGAGCCCCTGCGCGGTCGGCGACCTCGCCGCCGCCGTCGGCATGGAGCAGTCCGCCTGCTCCCATCAGCTCCGGCTGCTGCGCAACCTCGGCCTGGTCACCGGCGAGCGCAACGGCCGCTCGATCGTCTACGCCCTCTACGACCACCATGTCGCCGAGCTGCTCGATCAGGCGCTCTTCCATGTCGAGCATCTGCGCCTGGGGCTGCGTGACGCTCCATCAGAAGCACCGGACGCGGTGCGCCGCTGACGACCGGGCGCCGTGTAGCCTTCGCATACCACGCGCATTTCACATACAGCTCGTATGCCGTGCCGTCGATGTGCGTGGATCTTCACGAGTGGGGGAGCGGGCGATGCAGTCGGGGCGCGAGAAGGCCTACGCGTATCTCAAGGACACCGTGCTGGCCGACCCGGAGATGCAGGACCGCTTCCTGTCCGAGCAGGAGATCGCCGACCGGATCGGCGTCTCGCGCACCCCCATCCGCGAGGCCCTGCTGCTGCTCGCCGCCGAGGACCTGGTGCGGCTGGTCCCCAAGCGCGGGGCGCACATCGCCCCGCTGTCCGGCCGGGAGATCGCCGAACTGATGGAGATGCGCGGCCTGATCGAGCGCTTCGCCGCCGAGCGCACGACGGCCGAGGGCACCGTGCCCGTCGACGAGCTGACCGCCATCCTCGCCCAGCAGGACGCCCTGCGCGGCACCGGCAGCGTCCAGGAGTTCCTCGCCGCCGACCTGCGCTTCCACGTCGCCCTGGTCGCCGCCGCCGGCAACGCGCTGATGAGCCGTCAGTACGCCGCGCTGCGCAGCCGCCAGACCAGGGCCGGCGCGATCCCGCTCTACCGTTCCGACCACCGCCGGCACGAGATCCTCGCCGAACACCGCCGGATCCTCGACGGACTGGCCGCCGGCGACGCCGCGGCCGCCTGCGCGGCCATCGACCGCCATCTTCGGGCGACCCAGCGCATCCTGCTGGCCGCCTGACCGGCCGCCGCGGTGCGCGGCCGCGGCGCGACATCCCCTACAGCCGGCGGTTGTCCAGCACGGCCACGGCCCGTCGCACCCGCTCGGTCTCCTCGATGTCCGCGTCGGCGACCAGCAGTTCCGGCGCGCTGCCCAGCTGGGCGCGGACGGTCCCGTCGGGGCCGACCAGCACGCTGCGCCCGACGCCGGTCGGGGCCTTGGTGCGCGCCTCCGGATCGGCCGCCGGGTCCGGGGCGGCCTGGCCGACGGCCGCCAGCCACACCGTCGCGTCCAGGGCGCGGGCCCGCACCAGCAAGTCCCACTGCGCGCGCTTGCCCGGTCCCGCGCCCCAGGCGGCGGGCAGCACCGACAGCGTCGCCCCCGCGTCGGCGTGGGCCCGGAAGAGCTCCGGGAACCGCAGGTCGTAGCAGGTCGCCAGGCCCACCCGGACCCCGTCGACGTCGATGGTGACCACCCGCGTGCCCGCCGCGACCGTGTCGGACTCCCGGAACCCGAAGGCGTCATAGAGGTGGATCTTGTCGTAGGACTCCTCGACATCGGGCCCGGTGGCCAGCAGGGTGTTGGCGACCCGGCCGTCGGGCGCCGGGGTGAACATGCCCACCACCACCGTCACCCCCGTCTCACGGGCGACGGAGCGCACACCTTCCGCCCACGGCCCGTCCAGCGGCTCCGCCACCGGCCCGAGCGGCACCCCGAAGCGCACCATGGAGGCCTCGGGAAGAACCGCGAGCCGCGCCCCCTCGCGGGCCGCCCGGCGCACCTGCTCCGTCACCGCCGCGAGGTTCTCCTTCGGGTCGGTCGATGCCGTCATCTGGCACAGCGCGATACGCATGCGATCTCTCTTCCCTCTTCCCTCGTGCTTCCCTTGTGCCCATCCTGCCCGAACCGAGTACGGGAACGGCCCGACCCCGCGAGCGCGGGCCGGGCCGTCGCGGCACCGGAGGGGCTACCGGGTCCCCGTCCCCGCGACCTCCTCCGGGCGCAGCAGCGCCGCGAGCCGCTCCGCCGGGAGCAGCCCCTGCTCCAGGACCAGTTCGGCGACCCCGCGCCCGGTGGCGAGGGCTTCCTTGGCGATCGCGGTGGCGGCGGTGTACCCGATGTGCGGGTTGAGGGCGGTGACCAGCCCGATGGAGTTCTCCACGCTCGCGCGGAGGGTCTCGGTGTTGGCGGTGATGCCCACCACGCAGCGCTCGGCGAGCGTGCGGCAGGCGGCACCGAGGTGGGTGATGCTCTCCGAGAGGGAGTGCAGGATGACTGGCTCGAACGCGTTGAGCTGGAGCTGGCCCGCCTCGGCGGCCATGGTGATGGTGACGTCGTTGCCGATGACCTCGAAGGCGACCTGGTTGACGACCTCCGGGATCACCGGGTTGACCTTGCCGGGCATGATGCTCGAACCGGCCTGCACCGGCGGCAGGTTGATCTCCGCGAGGCCGGCGCGCGGGCCGGAGGACAGCAGCCGCAGGTCGTTGCAGCTCTTGGAGAGCTTGACGGCGATGCGCTTGAGGACGCCGGAGAGGTGGACGAACGCCCCGCAGTCCTGCGTCGCCTCGACGAGGTTGGCGGCGGTGACCAGCGGCAGGCCGGTCAGGGCCGCCAGGTGGTCGCGGGCCGCCGCGGCGTAGCCCTTGGGCGCGTTGAGCCCGGTGCCGATGGCGGTGGCGCCGAGGTTGATCTCGTGGATGAGCAGTACCGCCTCGGCCAGCCGGCTCTGGTCCTCCTCCAGCATCACCGCGTACGCCGAGAACTCCTGGCCCAGCGTCATCGGCACCGCGTCCTGGAGCTGGGTGCGGCCCATCTTGAGGACGTCGCGGAACTCCTCGGCCTTGGCGGCGAAGGCCTCGCGCAGCACGGTCATCGCGTCGAGCAGCTCCCGTACGGTGCTGATCGTGGCCACGTTCACCGCGGTCGGGTAGACGTCGTTGGTCGACTGGCTGAGGTTGACGTGCTCGTTGGGGTGCAGATGGCGGTAGTCGCCCTTGTCGTGGCCCAGGATCTCCAGGGCCCGGTTGGCGATCACCTCGTTGGCGTTCATGTTCGTCGAGGTGCCGGCACCGCCCTGGATGACGTCGACGACGAACTGGTCGTGCAGCCGGCCGTCGGCCCGGATCTCGCGGCAGGCGGCGGCGATGGCGTCGGCCCGCTCGGCATCGAGCAGTCCGAGGTCCTGGTTGGCGCGGGCGGCGGCCTCCTTGACGGCGGCGAGCGCGTTGATCAGGTGCGGGTAGGCGGAGATCGGCGTACCGGTGATGGGGAAGTTCTCCACGGCGCGCAGGGTGTGCACGCCCCAGTACGCGTCGGCGGGTATCTCGCGGTCGCCGAGCAGATCGTGTTCGCGGCGGTGGGCGGCGGCGGTCATGGTGCGGGTGGTCCTTTGCGAGGTGGGCGGCGACGGGCGCCGTGAGGGGTGGGTGGGCGCGGCCCAGGGGGAGTTGACGTGGGGTCAGGAGGGGGTGGGGCGGGTGCCGGCGGCGGGCTGGGCGAGCGCGCCCGCCGCCCGGAGCGCCCCGACCGGGGCGCCGCCACCGATGACCGGTGTGGCGGCGAAGGGGGCGAGGACCTCGGGATCGATCCCGCAGCGGGCCAGGGCCGCCGCCGTCACCGGCATCCGGGCGCGGTCGGCGCCGTCGGCGATCTTCACACCGACGGCCCGTCCGTCCGGCAGCGCCGCGATCTGCACGCCCTCGAAGCCGTCCTTGGCGAGCAGCCCCGGGACGGCCCGCACCAGCCGGGCGACGTCCCGTCCGCTCCCGGAGACCATCTCGGGGTGCTCGCGCATGGCGTGGGCGACCCGGCCCTCCTCGGTGCCGGGAGCGGCGGTCGCCAGGCGGGCGGCGGCCCGGGTCAGGCCGTGCAGGGAGACGGCGAACAGCGGCGCGCCGCAGCCGTCGACGGTGACGCGGGCGATGCGCTGACCGGTGAGGTCCTCGACGGCCGCGGCGATCTCCCGCTGGAGCGGGTGCTCCGGGTCGAGGTAGTCCTCCAGCCGCCAGTCCCGGGTCCGGGCCGTCAGCAGCATGGCGGCGTGCTTGCCCGAGCAGTTCTGGGCGAGCCGGGTGGGGCCGAGACCCCGCCCGATCCACTCGTCCCGTACGGAGCTTCCGTACGGCAGGTCGGGGACGTTGCGCAGGTCGTCCTCGGCCAGACCGGCGGTGGTGAGGATGCGCCGGGCGGTGGCCAGGTGCCGCTCCTCACCGGAGTGGCTGGCCGCGACCAGCGCCAGCGCCTCGTCGTCCAGGGGCGGCAGCCCCGCGCGCAGCAGGCCGACCGCCTGGACCGGCTTGAGCGCCGAGCGCGGGTAGAAGGCGGCCTCGATGTCGCCGGTCTGGAACGCGACGCTCCCGTCGGCCGCCAGGACCACCACCGATCCGTGGTGGACGCCCTCGACGATGCCGCCGCGCACCACATGGGCGACGGGAGCGTGGGCCGGTTCGCGGATCTCGGGCGGTGCCTGGGGAGCGCGGCGCGGCAGGGTGGTGCTCTGACTCATGATCGGTTCTCGGTGCTCTCGGTGCTCTAGGGGTTGTCGGTGTGGTGGGTGTCCGCGGCGTCCTGACGCCCCGCCGCATCCCGTACGGTCCCGACCCGGCCCCGTACCAGGAACCAGCCGCCGACCAGCGCGGCCACGATCAGGGGCAGGGAGAGGATGGTGGTCCGGCCGGCGCCGCCGTCGGCCCACATCAGGACCAGGACCATGGCGAGGAAGGCCAGCGTGACGATCTCGGTCCACGGGGAGCCGGGGAGCCGGTAGCTCGGGCGGACGAGCTGTCCGGCCCGCGCCTTCCGCCAGAAGAGCAGATGGCAGAGCATGATCATGGCCCAGGTGCTGAGGATGCCGATCGCCGCGAAGTTCAGCACGATCTCGAAGGCCTCGCTGGGCACGACGTAGTTCAGGCCCACGCCCAGCACGCAGACCCCCGACGTGAGCAGGATGCCGCCGTAGGGGACGTGGCTGCGGCTCATCACGCCGGTGAACCGCGGCGCGGAACCGGACATCGCCATCGAGCGCAGGATGCGGCCGGTGGAGTAGAGGCCGGAGTTCAGGCTGGACATCGCGGCGGTGAGCACCACGAGGTTCATCACACCGCCGGCCGCGGGCACCCCCACGTTGGACAGCACGGTCACGAAGGGGGACTCGCCGGCCGAGTACGCGTTCCAGGGCAGCAGCATCGTCAGCAGGACCACCGAGCCGACGTAGAACACTCCCACCCGCCACATGATGGAGTTGATCGCCTTGGGCATGACCTTCTCCGGCTCCGCGGTCTCACCCGCGGTGACACCGACCAGCTCGACCGAGGCGTAGGCGAAGACGACCCCCTGGACGACCAGCAGCATCGCCAGCGTGCCGGTGGGGAAGACACCGCCGTTGTCGGTGATCAGGGAGGGACCGGGGGAGTGGCCGGCGACCGGGTGCTGGGTGACCAGCAGGAAGATGCCGATCAGCATGAAGACGACCAGCGCGCCGACCTTGACGATCGCGAACCAGAACTCCAGCTCACCGAAGATCTTCACGGAGATCAGGTTCACGGCCAGCACGACCGCGAGCGCGATCAGGGCGATCACCCACTGCGGGATGTCGGAGAACATGCCCCAGTAGTGGGTGTAGGTCGCCACCGCCGTGATGTCGGCGATGCCGGTGGTGGCCCAGTTCAGGAAGTACATCCAGCCCGCGACGAACGCCCCCTTCTCGCCGAGGAACTCCCGGGCGTAGGAGACGAAGGCGCCCGAGGACGGGCGGTGCAGCACCAGTTCTCCCAGCGCGCGGACCACGAGGAAGGCGAAGACACCGCAGACCGCGTACGCCACGGCCAGCGAGGGCCCGGCGCCGGCCAGCCGGCCGCCCGCACCGAGGAACAGTCCGGTGCCGATCGCGCCGCCGATGGCGATCATGTTGACGTGCCGGGACTTCAGCGACTTGCTGTAACCGACGTCTCCCGCGTCGACGTGCCGAGGTTCGGTCCGCTGCTCTGACTGCGGTTCCGCCGTCCGGAGGTGCTGCTCGCTCATGCCGGGACCTCGCTTCGCTCGGCCTCGGCTGCGCGAGACGCGCGCCTTGCCATGGTGATCTCGCTGCGGTGGCTCACGCGTGATCCTCGTTTCCTGTGGAAGGGCTCGTACGGTGGGACGGCCGCACGATGGTGGTCAGCGTCGACTCGACGCGTGCCAGGTGGTGCTCCATGGCCTCGGCCGCATCGTGCTCGGACTGGTCGATCAGCGCCTCGACGATCGCCCGGTGCTCCCGGTTCGCCTGCTCACGCCGTCCGCCGAGCTCGTTGAGGAAGGCCGACTGCCGGGCCAGCGCATCGCGGATCTCCTCGATCACCCGCCGGAAGACCGGGTTGCGGGCCGCCTGGGCGATGGCGAGGTGGAAGAGCGTGTCCATGGCGACCCAGGCGGTGGTGTCGGTCTCCCGCTCCATCCGCTCCAGCAGGTGACCGAGCTGGTCGAGGTCCTCGGGGGTGCGGCGCACCGCCGCGTATCCGGCCACCGGGATCTCCACGTGCCGGCGTACTTCGAGGAGGTCGCTGGCCGCGTAGTCGCCGAAGGTGGGGTCGGCGACCGCGCCGTCGGAGACGACGAAGGTGCCCTTGCCGGTGCGCGACACCGTCAGCCCCATCGTCTGGAGCGCCCGCAGGGCCTCGCGGAGCACGGGTCTGCTCACTTCCAGGCGACGGCAGAGCTCTGCCTCCGAGGGGAGCTTCTCCCCGACCGCGTAGTCGCCCCGCTCGATGGCGCCGCGCAGATGGTTCAGTACCGCTTCCATCGCACTCACCCGCCGGGGCGGATCGCCAGCTGTCTGGCTGTCTGACAGGTTCACCCCGGGATCGTCGAGTCCGGCGGGGGGCGCTGTCAAGGGGTGTGACGCGCTTCGCCGAAGTCCGGCCCGGGGCGCACGTCGTACCTGGTCACAGTCGGCGACCCGGTGGTGTCACTGTGCGTCCGCCCACTGGTAGCGGTGCTCGGGCCGCCCGGTGTCGCCGTATTTGAGCGTCAGGGCGATATGGCCGCTGCGCTCCAGATGCTTGAGGTAGCGCTGGGCGGTGGAGCGGCTGACGCCGGAGCGTTCGGCGACCTCGTGCGCGGACAGCGGGTGCCCGGCCTCGTCCAGGACGCGCCGGACCAGGTCGACGGTGGCCGCCGAGTGGCCTTTGGGCAGCTCGGTGTGGGGGGCTCCGGCGGTCCGGAAGGCGCCGAAGATCCGGTCGACCTGCTCCTGGCCGGCCTCGCCGCGGCCGCCCACCCCCTCGACCGTGCGGCGCAGCGCGGCATAGCCGTCGAGCTTGGCGCGCAGTCCGGAGAAGCCGAAGGGCTTGACGAGGTACTGCAGCGCACCGGAGCGCATGGCGTCCTGGATCGTGCTCACGTCACGGGCCGCCGTCACCATGATCACGTCCGCGCGGTGGCCCAGCTGCCGCAGCCGCCGCACCAGGGCCAGACCGGTCTCGTCCGGAAGGTAGTGATCGAGCAGCACCAGGTCGACCGGCGTGCGCTCCAAGGCGGCCAGGGCCTGGGCGGCGGTGTGGGCGCGACCGGTGACGCGGAAGCCGGGCACCTGGGAGACGTACGCGGCGTTGATCTCGGCGACATGGAAGTCGTCGTCGACGACCAGGACATCGATCATCTCGCCGTTCCGATCGTCGTGGGTGTGCTCGCCTCGCCGTCCAGGGTCGTGGCGAGCGCGTCGGGCAGGACGACGGTGAACACCGCACCGCCGCCCGCGCGGGCGGTCACCCGGGCCATCCCGCCGTGGCGCTCGGCGAGCCGGCGCACCAGCGCCAGGCCGATGCCCCGGCCGCGCCGGAAGGCCACCGGCCCTCCGGAGGCGCGGTCGCCCGGGGCCGGCACCGCGGCCTTCGTGGTCCAGCCCTCGGCGAAGATCCGCTCGCGCAGTTCGGGCGGCACTCCCGGCCCGGTGTCCGAGACCCGCAGCACGGCCGTGGTGCCCTCGGCGCGCAGCTCCACCTCGACGAACGGCTGCTCGCGGCGGCGCCCGGCGGTGGCGTCCAGTGCGTTGTCGAGGAGATTGCCCAGTACGGTCACCAGGTCGCGCGGGTCGACGACCGCATCGGGCAGCAGCGTCGAGGACGACACCCGCAGCGACACCCCGCGCTCGGCGGCGATGGCCGCCTTGCCGACCAGCAGCGCCGACAGCAGCGGGTCGTGCACCCGCTCGGCGATCTGCTCGGCGGACGCCCGGTGGGCGCCGGCCACTTCGGTGACGAACTCCACCGCCTTGTCGTGCCGGCCCAGTTCCAGCAGTCCGCGCACGGTGTGCAGCTGGTTGGCATGCTCGTGGTCCTGGGCCCGCAGTGCGTCCAACAGCCCCTGGGTGCTGTCCAGTTCACGGCCCAGCAGCTCCAGCTCGGTGCGGTCCCGCAGCGTCACCACGGCCCCGCCGTCCCGTGTCGGCACCCGGTTCGCGATCAGCACCCGGCCACCGCACACGGCCAGCAGATCCGTTCCGTCCACGCGTCCGGCCAGCACATCCGTCGTCCGGCCCGGTGGCAGCACCTCGTCCAACGCCCGTCCCGCGGCCCCCGCACCGAGCCCGAGCAGCCGCCCGGCCTCGTCGTTGACCAGCCGGATCCGGCCCCGCCGGTCGAAGGCCACCACGCCCTCCCGGATGCTGTGCAGCATCGCCTCGCGCTCGTCGAGCAGCGCGGAGATGTCGGCGAACGCCACGCCGTGCGTACGGCGGCGAAGACGGCGGGAGAGCACGACGGCGGCCAGTACGCCGACGGCCAGTGCCGCACCGGCGTACCGCAGCACGGTGGGGATGGTGCCCAGCAGCCGCCCCCGGACGCTGTCGTAGGCGATGCCGACCGAGACCGCGCCGACGATCCGGCCGCGGGCGTCGCGCAGCGGCACCTTGGCGCGGGCCGAACGCCCCAGCGTCCCGGTGTCGATCTGCCGCACCTCCTGACCGGCCAGGGTGCGGCTCGGGTCGGTGGAGACGTGCCGGCCGATCTCGGCGGTGCGGGTGTGCGACCAGCGCACCCCGCGGGTGTCCATCACCACGACGTACAGCGCCCCGGTCGCCCGGCGGATCCGCTCCGCTTCCGCCTGCACCGGGCCGCGGGCATCCGGCTCGGTGGCGACGAGCCGGGGTGCGAGGTCGGGATCGGCGGCCGCGGTCTGGGCGATGGACAGCGCCCGCCGCATCGCCTGGTCGTCCAGCTCGGAGCTGAGCGGGGCGAGGAACAGGCTGGTGGCAAGCGCCAGCACGCCGGTGGTGAGGGTCACCTGTGCCGTCAGTACCTGCGCGAAGACGCGCCGGGGCCAGTGGATCCGCATGGGTCTCCCTCGTCTCGGGCCCTCCGCGCCCTCGCGGAACCGACGCCTTCTCCTCAGGGGTTGTCCGATGGGTCGTGGCCGGGCCTCTCAGGCACTGACCCATCGGTCAGACCCTACGCCGCAACGTCCGCGACATGAGCCGTTCGTGACCAACTGCCCACCCCCTGTATTGCGGTTGTCGTTTCTAGCGTGAGCAAAACGAGCACAACAGGGTTTGCGCGCAGAAAGGCAGCTTGTGCCCACAAGGCAGGCTGTGGCCCGGATCACTCCTAGCCTCCCGGGCCATGAGCAGCCACACGAGCCCCGCTATCGAACTGCGGGGAACGAGCAAGACGTTCCGGACTCCGTCGGGGGCGCTGCACACCGCCGTCCGGGATCTGGACCTGGTCGTCGAGCGCGGTGAGTTCGTCGCCGTGGTCGGCCCCACGGGGTGCGGCAAATCCACCACGCTGACCCTGATCAGCGGGCTGGAGGAGCCCACCGAGGGCGATGTGCTGGTCGCCGGTGAACCGGTCCGCGGCATCGGCGAGAAGATCGGCTTCGTCTTCCAGCAGGACGCGGTCTTCCCCTGGCGCACCGTGCTGTCGAACGTGATGGCCGGCCCCCGCTTCCGCGGCGTACCGAAGTCCGAGGCCCGGCAGCGGGCGCGCGAATGGCTGGCCCGGGTCGGTCTGGCGGCCTTCGAGGACCGCTATCCGCATCAGCTCTCCGGCGGTCAGCGCAAACGGGTCGCGCTCGCCGCGACCTTCGTCAACGACCCCGAACTCCTGCTCATGGACGAGCCGTTCTCCGCACTCGACGTGCAGACCCGGGCGCTGATGTCGGACGAGCTCCTGGAGCTGTGGTCGGGGACCGGCGCCTCCGTCGTCTTCGTCACCCACGACCTGGAGGAGTCGATCGCCCTGGCCGACAAGGTCGTGGTGATGACCGCCGGTCCCGCGACCGTCAAGGAGGTCTTCGAAATCGATCTGCCGCGCCCCCGCCAGGTCGAGTCGGTGCGGCTGGAGCCGCGGTTCATCGAGATCTACCGGGAGATCTGGTCCTCGCTCGGCGAAGAGGTCCGGATCACCCGCGAGAGGGGTGCCGCGGATGCCGCCTGAGACCGTGCCCGCACGGCGCGTCGGGATGACCAAGTCCGTTGCGGGAAGCGACCGTTCGCGGGAGCGGGAGCGGGCGCGCACCGCCCGCAACCACCGGCTGCTGGTCCACGGTGCGCGGGTGCTGCTGCTCGTCGGGCTGATCGCCCTGTGGGAGTGGCTGGCCCGGGCCGCGGTGATCGATCCCTTCAACTTCTCGATGCCCTCGAAGATCTGGGACCAGACGACCCAGTGGGCGCTGCACGGCACCCCGCAGGGCTCGTTGTGGGAGCAGATCTGGTACACGCTCTACGAAGCGCTGCTCGGCTGGGTCATCGGGGTGACGGGCGGGGTGGTGCTGGGCATCGCGCTCGGCCGGATCCGCTTCCTCGCCGATGTCCTCGGCCCCTACATCAAGGTCCTCAACGCGCTGCCGCGGATCGTGCTCGCCCCCATCTTCCTCATCTGGTTCGGCCTGGGACCGGCCTCCAAGGTCGCCTCCGCCGTGGTCCTGGTCTTCTTCCCGGTCTTCTTCAACGCCTTCCAGGGCGCCCGGGAGGTGGACCGCAACCTGGTCGCCAACGCCCGGATCCTCGGCGCTAGCAGCCGCCAGGTCACGCTGCGGGTCGTCATCCCCTCCGCCACCTCATGGATCTTCACCAGCCTGCACGTCAGCTTCGGCTTCGCGCTGATCGGCGCGATCGTCGGCGAGTACATCGGCGCGACCAAGGGCCTCGGCCTGCTGGTCTCGGCGTCGCAGGGCACCTTCAACGCGGCCGGTGTGTACGCGGCCATGGCGATCCTCGCCGTCGTCGCACTGCTCGCCGAAGGGCTGCTGGCCTTCCTCGAAAGGCGGCTCTTCCGCTGGAAGCCGGCCGACGCCACCAGCCGCTGAACTCCCCGTATCCCACCACACCTTCCTCCAAGGACGTCATCATGCGTACGCACCGCAAGCTGCCGGCCGTCGCGGCCGCCGCCCTGCTCGCCCTGACCACCCTCACCGCGTGCGGCGGCGGTGGCGCGACGACCTCCGCTGCCGACGGCGGCAACGGCAAGATCAAGATCATGGTGGGGGGCCTCGACAAGGTCATCTATCTGCCCGCCAGACTCACCCAGCAACTCGGCTACTTCGAGGACGAGGGCATCCACGTCACCCTGCTCACCGAACCGGCCGGCGTGCAGGCCACCACCTCGCTCGTCTCCGGCGACGTCCAGGGCGTCGTCGGCTTCTACGACCACACCCTCGATCTGCAGGTCAAGGGCAAGCAGGCGGAATCGGTGGTGCAGCTCGCGCACGCCCCCGGGGAGGTCGAGGTCGTCTCGAACCAGGCGGCCGGCGAACTCACCTCGCCCAAGGACTTCAAGGGCAAGAAGCTCGGGGTCACCGGCCTCGGTTCGTCCACCGACTTCCTGACCAAGTACCTCGCGGTCAAGAACGGCGTGCGGACCGACGAGTTCACGCCGGTGGCGGTCGGCGCCGGCCAGACCTTCATCTCCGCCATCCAGCAGGGCTCGATCCAGGGCGGAATGACCACCGATCCGACGGCCGCGCAGATCGTGGACAAGAAGCTCGGCAAGGTCCTGATCGACATGCGCACCCCCGAGGGCTCGAAGGAGGCGCTCGGCGGCCCGTACCCCTCCTCCAGCCTCTACATGAGCACCGACTGGGTGAACAGCCACAAGAAGGAGGTGCAGAAGCTGGCCAACGCCCTGGTGAGGACCCTCAAGTGGATGTCCGCGCACACCCCCGAGCAGATCGCCGCGAAGATGCCGTCCGACTACGCCCAGGGCGGCAAGCAGCTCTACGTCCAGGCCATCAAGGACACCCTGCCGATGTTCACCAAGGACGGGGTGATGCCGGCCGACGGCCCCGCCACCGTCGAGCGCGTCCTGAAGTCCTTCAACCCCAACCTCAAGAACGCCACGGTGGATCTGAAGAAGACCTACACCACCGAATTCGTCAAGAAGGCGGGCTGACCGGCCGGCGGCACGCGCCCCCGGTCAGACGAAGTTGATCTCCGCCCGGCCCAGCAGCGGATCGTCGACCAGCTGCCACAGCGGGACCGCGAAGTTGCCGAAGCCGTAGCGGCCGCCGAAGTGCAGTCCGAGCACGCGGTGGTCGGTGAGGTCGATGACCGGGGAGCCGCTGTTGCCGCCCAGCGTGGAGCAGTCGTGCTTGATGACGTTCCGGTCCGGCACCAGCTCGGTGGCGGTGCCGGGCTGGAGCCGTTTGACGTTGTAGATGTCCATGAAGATCCGGCGCATCGACTCCGGTTCGTTGCGCCGGCCGTCGTACGCCGGATAGCCGACGCAGTACACCGGGCGCCCGGGCAGGTCGCCCGGCGCGTCCGCGGCCACCGCCAGGGGAGCGGGCAGCGTGCCGCCGTCCGACGGCGCGACCCGCAGCAGCGCCAGATCGACGTCCTCGTGGATGCCCAGGATCTCCACGACGTCGAAGGAGGGGCCGCCACCGGGCTCGGCGCCGCCGTACTCCTCACCCATGTCGACGTTGGCGCTGACGCCCGGCTGGAAGGTCCAGTCGGCGCCGCCCCCGCGGGCGAACTCCGCCGCTACATGACGGTTCGTCAGCACCACGTCCGGGCCGACCAGGAACGCCGTTCCGAGCCAGTCCAGACTGATGTGCCCGGTCAGCTCGACCCGTCCCACCCGGGCCAGCGACTCCCGGATCGCCGCCCGGTGCCCGTCGAGCACCGCCCAGTCCCCCTGCTGCGGCGCGAAGTCGTGGTTCTGGACGAGGATGGCCGGCCGGCCCTCCAGCAGCACGATGGCTTCCATGCCGAAGGACTCGTCGTCGCTGATCTCGTCGTCGCGGCCCTCGGCGAGCTTCTCCAGACCGCTGACGCCTGCCGACAGCACCCGGGTGCGCTCCTGCTGGGCGAACTGGGAGATCTGCCCGGCAGGCAGCTCGTCCGCCGGCAGCTCCTCCAGGGACTCGGGGATCTCCCAGGACAGCCCGTCCCGCACCCGTGCCGCGACCTCCCGCAGGTCCGAGAAGACCTGCTGCGGCCCGGCCGCGACCGGTGATCTGCTCCCTCTGTGCATCTTGCCCTCCTTGGACTGTGGCCCCCGCTAGACCGCTGCCTGTGCCGCGGCGATCTCGGCATGGACACCGGGACTGGTGGTCTCCAGATGGCGCATCACGCTGCGCATCTGGGTGCCGACGTTGACGAACGCCGTGGTCCTGCCCTGGAACTGCACGTTCTCCACCCGCCGCGTGCCCCGGTGGAGCGCCACCACCTTCCAGTCGTCGGTCAGTACGGGCGAGCCCGAGGACCCGCCGCGGGTGTCGGTGAAGTAGCGGACGTCCTGCTCGTCCGCCTCGTAGACGAGGTTGTTGCGCAGCGCCACCCGCTTCGGCCGGCCGCCCGGATGCTGGATGATGTTGACGGCCACGTAGTCGCCCCGGGCGACCGCCAGCGGTCTGTCCGCCAGCCTCAGCACCGGCCGGGCGGGGCCGGGGGCCAGCCGCAGCACCGCGTAGTCGAGTGCGGCGTCCGCGGCGAGGAGTTCGCTGACGGTGGCCTCCTCCGTCTCCACCTCGTCGGTGTCGAAGTCGAACCGGGCGGTGGTGTGCCGGGCCTGGAGGCGTAGATCCGCGCTGTCGGCCATCGGCCGCCCCGTGCCGGTCCCGGCCCGGGCGTTGACCACATGGTGGTTGGTGACCAGCAGGTCCGGGGCGATCAGCCACCCGGTACCGGAGTGCGGGAAGCCGTTCGGCTGCAGCGGCGCGCCCCCCTCGTACGGCGGCACCTTGATCCGGGCCACCGCCCCGCCGGCCAGCTCCCCGCCCCGCAGAAATCCGATCGGGACGGTGTCGTCCCGGTGGATGATCTCCTCCTTGATCTCCGCCGCCGGAGTGGGCAGACCCGCCAGCACATCCGGCTCCCCGCCCGCCTTGCGGGCCACCTCGTCCAGGGCCCGCTGGAAGACGGTGAGCGGCTCGGCCTCGGTGGTCTCGGCTACCGCGTTGCGCAGCCAGATCTCCAGCGGCACCGAGCCGTCCACCAGCCGCTCCACCCGGTTCATCTCATTGAGGTCCGAGCGCACCTGACGGCCGGGCGCGGGGTTGAGCGGAAGGGTGCCGCGGTAGCGGGGCATGATCCCGTCGAGCAGCAGCGGCCGGACGGTGGGGTCGGCCAGTCCGGTCTCCACGGCGGCGTCCAGCAGCCGTTGGATCTCGTCGGTGGAGAGATAGGTGTTCACCGTTCACCGCTTTCCGCCGGGGCACTCCCGGGCACCGGCGTGTGCTGGACGATCCGGGAGGCGGCCGCCGGGCGGCCCGTGCTGCCCACTCCCATGGCCGCCGCCACTCCGGCGACGATCTCCCCGCTCTCGTCGGGCGTGGCCAGCAGCCGCCGGGCCAGCTCGTCGAGCGTGCCGCGGTCGCGGGCCAGCCGCAGGATCCCCGCGATGCTGCTGGGCGCCCCGCCCGCCTCCGGCCGGGTCGGCCCCGCGGCCTCGTTGAGGATCTCCATCACGGCGCCCAGCAGCGCCGGTTGCCGAAGTGTCGCGCGGCGCATCGCCGCACCGAGCGCGTCCAGCGTCTCGTCGTCGGCGGACAGGCCCACCACCTCCAGCGCATGGTCCAGCGCCCCGGGCTCCAGCTCGTAGATCTGCGAGGCGACCGCGCGCACGAGGACGGGCTGATCGGCGAGTACATGGTCGGGCAACTGCCGCAGCCGCTCGGCGAGCTGCTCATCCGCCTCCAGGTCCGCGCCGCCGTCGCCCGCGGTCAGCTGCGCCTGCGCCAGCAGCGCGCCCATCGCCTCCAGGTCCTGTCCCAGGCCGACGGCGACGTCCTCCGCCACCCGCAGGTCCCGGCCGGCGCTCTCGCGGTCGCCGGCTTCCTCCGCGAGCCGGGCGGAGAGCAGCAGCAGCTCCAGATGGCGCTCCCCGCACCCCGCGCGCTCCGCCGGACCGAGGGCCTGCGCCACGGCCGCACGGGCCTCGGCCAGCCGTCCGAGCCGGGCGAGCGTCTCGGCGAACAGCGCGTGCAGCGGGCTGCAGGGAGTCCACGGCCGGCGCCGGCCGATCCGCTCGAACGCCGCCTGTGCGAACCCCTGTGCCAGCAGGTCCTCCACCTCGCGGGCGGCGATCCGCTCCCAGTCCTCCTGGTCGGCGCCCGCCGCCACCTGGTCGGGTGTCCCACCCCCGAGCCGGGCCGTGAGCAGCCCGGCCGCCCGGGGCGTCATGTCCTGCTGGGCCCCGGCCAGATACCGCTCGACGCCCGGCAGCCACCGCTCCTCCACCGAGCGCGGGTTCTCGTCCAGCCGCAGCCGGTGGTAGATCTCCTCGGCCCGGGCCTCCAGCCCGTCGCGTGCGGCGTAGTAGTCGACGGCGCGCCGTTCGACGGCCCGCATCACCTCGGTACGCTCGCCGCCCGGCAGCCGCAGCATGATGGCGCGGACGTCGCCGCGGTAGCGCACGGTGTCCGGGCCGGCCGGCTCGACCATGTCCAGGCGGCTCAGTTCGTCGAAGAGCGCACGGGCCCGGTCCGTGGTCGCCGCCGGCAGCCCGCAGGGTTCGGCGAGCACCTCCTTGATGACCTCCGGGGTGATCACCCGCAGCACCAGGCCCGGGTGGGCGAGCCGGCGGACGTCCTCGTCGGCGATGTGACCGAGGATCCGGTCGTAGAGGATGCCCTGGACCAGCAGCTGGTCGACGTGGCGGAAGCCCTCGCGGCGGCGTTCGGGCAGGCTGCGGATCAGCTCGCGGGTCCGCTCGGGCTCCGGCCCGGCGAGCGTGGCGGCCCGGGCGGCCAGCCGCAGGCTGAGCGGATGGCCGCCGACCCGGTCGGCCAGCGCCCGCGCCAGCTCCGGGTCCTCGACTCCGCAGGACAGCAGCATGTCGACGGCCGCCTCCGGGGCGAGTTCGCCGAGTTCGATGTCGAGCGGGGGCGTGGCCCTCGCCGGATGCTCCACCGGCGCCCGCCCGGAGACGATGAACCGCAACCCCGGATAGACGCTCTGCAGCGAGCGGAAGATCGCCCACATCCGTCCCACCACAGGTGATCCGCGGTACTGCGCCTCCTCGAACGAGTCGACGGCGATCACGAACGGCGGGTCCGGCTGACTCGGGTCGGTCTTGCCGTCGGCGACCGCCCGGACCAGGACGTCGGCGACCCGCCGGATCAGATCGGTCTCCCGTCCGGCGGCCAGCATCTGGAACTGCTGGGAGGAACGGCGTCCCAGCACCGCCCGGGTGGTGGCGAGTTGCCGCAGCTGGGTCACCCGGTCCTGCCCCTCACGCTGGCTGCGGACCACCTGCTGGGCCTCGTCCGCCAGCGCGTCCAGCTCGGCGCGGTGGGCCGGGTACTGGACACCGAGCTGCCGGGCGGCCTCGGCGATCAGGGTGACCGGCTCCCGGAGCGAGAGGGTGGGCCGCGCGAAGTCGATGTACGCGAAGGGGAAGCCGTCGCCGAGACCGTGGGCGCCGTCGAGCACGAACTTGGCGAGGAGGGTGCTCTTGCCCATGCCGTCGGGGCCGTGGATGACCAGCGGCAGCGCCGGCTCCAGGCGGCCGCCGGCGGGGGCGTCGAAGGGCTGCTGCCCGGACAGGGCGGACAGGCCGGCATAGCGCCGCAGCTCCGCCAGTTCGCGGTCCCGGCCCTGGAACGGCTGCCGCACGAGGCGTTCCAGCGGCTCCAGCAGGCGGGCCCGCTCCAGGGAGTGCTGCAGCTCGGCGGTGTCCGGAAGGCCGGTCATGCCCGGTACCCGGGACAGCCACAGCACCGCCTGGAGGACGTCGGTCAGTTCGTCGGCGGACATCCGGTCGGTGGCCGGCGGGCCGCCGGACAGGAAGGCCAGCGCGAAACGCTCCGGTCCGGGCCCGGCGGGAAGCTGATCGAGGTTGCACTCCAGGACCCGCCGGGCCGCCGCGGGCCCGGCCAGCCCGCGTAACGCCTCCTCCCGGACGTCCGAGGCCAGGGCCCACTCGGCCCGGTCCGGCATGCCCAGGGTCGTGCAGTCGTCGACCAGCTCCAGGGCCGCGGAGCCGGCCGGCCACTCCTCCCCGGGCAGTTTGAGCCGGCGGGGATCGAAGCGGGCCAGCAGACAGGCCGCCTCCCGGTAGGCCCGGCGGACCGCGGGCACATCGGGGGACCGGTCCTCGCCGGTGCGCAGCGCCGCCCGTAACCGGGTGGCGAACAACTCCCGTACGTCGCAAGGCGGTTCGGTCGACCGCTCAGAGGGATCGATAGACACGGATGGCCCCCTCTGCGGCCGTGCAGATCCTGCGCATATAGCTTTCGCCGTGCCGGGCGTCCGCGGTGGAGGCGTGCAGCACCTCCGCGACGGCCACGTCCACGAGTTCGGCGATGGTGGCTTCCCGGGCGTCGCCGCTGCCGAGGAGCGCGGGCGGCGACTCGTGGAAGACCTGGTCGAAGAAGGTCCGCAGATCGCCGGGTTCGGCCACCCGGGCGGTGTCCCGGCAGATGTTTCCCCGCAGGTCGTGGGGGAGCTCCGGCATCGAGCGCCCGTACCCCAGGAGCACCAGGCGGGGCGCGTCGTCGCCCCGTACGTCGGCGTGCTCGTAGATGGCCATGGCCAGCTGCCCGATGAAGTCCCACACATCGGAGCTGGGGTCGAGCTTGTCGCACTCGTCCAGGACCAGCCACAGGCGTTCCTCGGAGGCGGTCGCCCGCCCGGCCACCCAGTGCGCCGCCTCGTCGATCGACGGGAGCAGGTCGTCGAGGCCGGTGGGGTGCGGCGCGGAGGCCCCGGCGTGCGGACCGGCGACGAAGTCGGCCAGCCGCCGGACGACCCGGGCGGCGGTGGAGGTGCGTGACAGGGTGACCCGTACGGGACGGAATCCGCAGTGCTGACCGATGTGGCGCAGAAAGCCGTAGGTGTAGGACCGGCCGCTGTCGGGCTCGCCGTCGACCAGCAGAATGAACTTGTCGGGGTCCGCGATGAACCGGCGCAGGGTCTCCCGCAGGTCCGCACGGTCGATGAAGGCCTCGGTGCCGTTCTTCAGGACGCAGGTGCGGAAGTTGTCCTGCGCGTTGTGGGCGCGTAAGTCCTCGCGCAGCCGGTCCCGGAACTCCTCGGCCTTCCTCACCTGCGGCAGCACCCGCAGCCGGTCCTCCTTGGTGAGCGCCTCGACGAGCCTGAGCTGCCCCTGGATGTCCGTACGCGACTGGTGCACCAGGGCGCGGGCGTTGTCGGAGCTGACGCGCCCCAGCGGCAGCGCGGCGATGAATTCCGACGGGAACCCGTGTTGGGCGAGCTGGGCGTGCGGCTCGACGTTGTCGAGCAGATAGGTCTGCGCCCAGTCGGTGACCAGGTCCCACTCCGTCTCGTCCAGCGGCACGTCGCACCTACCCCGCACCGTCGTCGAAGATCCGCTGAACCGGCTCCCTGACCTGGCGCTGGGACAGGTACTCGGTGACGCCGTGGTGGTTGCGGCTGTCGTTGGTGACCAGCAGATCGGTGACCTTCTCCTGCGGCGCGTACTCGGGCCGCAGGGTGTGGTCGAGCGCCACCAGGTCCCGCAGGTCCGAGGCGTTGCGCCAGGCGGCCACGCCCGCCGGAACCGCCGGCGGCCGCGCCAGATGGTCCTGCACCTCCGCGATGGCCAGCGGGGAGCCGACGGTGACCAGCAGCTCCACCTCCCGCCCCTGCTCCATCAGCACCTCGTAGGCGATGATCGTGCCCAGGCTGTGCCCGACGACCACGAGCGGGCCGCCGTCCGGGCCGTCCAGCGCCTGTGCGACCACCTGCCGCATCGCCGGGCCCGCCCCGCCGAAGAAGTAGGCGTGCACATCCTGGAACGCGTGCTTGACCAGCAGCCGGAACAGCGCAGTCCGGCCCGACTGGGGCAGCGGCAGCGCCTCCAGCGGCAGCTCCGCGCCGGGCTCCTCGCTCTCACCGGCGTGGGCCAGCGTGTCCGCGAGGTAGGTCATGTCCCGCAGCCAGTCGGCCAGGGCACTCTCCTCGAGGCCGGCGCGCCCCTCCAGCCCGAGGTCGCCGGCTTCCCGCCGCGCCTCCTCCAGCGTCCGCGCCACGAAGTCCTCGGGCGGCTCGGCCTCGGCGCGCTCGGCCAGCGCCGGCAGCTCCTCGATCAGCTCCGGCCCGCCGTCCAGCGGGTCCGGCCGCAGGTCGGGCAGCGGCGTCGGATACCGCAGCGGGGCCCAGTACGCCATCCGCGACGCCGCACCCATGTCCCGGCCGAACAGCGCCGCGTCCCACTGGGACTTGAGCAGCTCCGCGCGCGGCTTGTTCCCGTTTCCGTGGACGTAGACAACCGTGGGTGGCATTGCGCTTCCCTCCGCGCCTCAGCGCTGCATCATGATGTCGTCGTGGGAGGCGAGGCGCTTCCAGCGCTCGCCCGGGGCGCGCACGGCCGGCATCAGATCGGCGGCCGGCAGCGGCCCGAGGTCCAGCGAGGTCAGCTCGACGACGTCCGACACCGGCACCTGGAACGTCCGGAAGGCGCCCAGGGGAGGCGGCGCCCCCGGCGTCGCGCCGGCCAGCGCCCGCTCGGCGTCCCGGGTGAGGTCCGGGCTCTGGTCCAGGACGTACGCCGTCGCCGCCAGCGATCCGTCCTGCAGGAACGCCGCCACCTTCCAGAAGCGCAGCGGTACTTGGACGCCCCGGTACGGGGGGTCCGAGTCGTGCAGCACCGGTCCGGTCAGCACGGTCAGTTTGCGGTCGAACGTCGCGGCGTGGTCGAGCAGGAAGTTCTCCAGCCCCTGCCACAGCTGCTTGCCCTGGTTGAAGACATCGGCCTGCGGGGCGGCGTTGGTGTAGTGGAAGGTGTCCGCGTTGGCCTTGTTCGCCTCCGTGGCCTCGCCCCATACGGGATCGAGCCGGCGCACCAGATGCCCCTTGTCCAGGGAGTTGTCGCGGTACACCTCGTCACCGGTCTGGTGGTGCTCGTCCAGCCGCGGATCGAAGCGCCAGCTGCTCTCCCGGGGCACGTGTTCCACCAGCAGGCGCCCGTCGATGCACACCGCGGTGGCGGCCGCCATCCGCCGGTCCGGGCGCAGGAGGACGGTGAAGTGGGTGTACGGCAGGACCACGGACCGCACATCGGGGCTGGTCGGCGTCGGCAGCGGGACCGGGACGCCGAGGAAGTTCTCGTCGTAGCCCGCTCGGTCGGCCAACGGATCCCGGGACTCGATCCGGGCCGTCGACCCACCCGACCGCGGGGAATCTGATGGGATCATGTGTCCACCGGTTCCCGGTGGCGCGGACCACCGAATCGGTGCCCCGCGGGAAGCCACTCGAACAGCCGGGGCGTCCCCGGCGACCCGCCGGGAGGGGCCCGTTCAGGCGGTTGGGCAGCGCGCCGCGTTCAGCGGCCGACGGCTCACGGAACGCATCCAGGCGTTGCCCGTCACCCCGCCGTCCCCAAGGAGCACCACCATGCCGACCGGCCTCTCCCTCCACGTCGGACTCAACCAGGTCGATCCCGACAGGTACGGCGGCTGGGACGGCCGGCTCGTCGCCTGCGAGAACGACGCACACGACATGGCGCGGCTGGCCCACGGAGCCGGGTTCGACGACACGACCCTGCTCACCTCGGACGGCACCGTGCGGAACATCACCGCCGAGCTGCGGGCGGCGGCCAAGGCCCTCAAGAGCGGCGACATCCTGCTGTTCACCTACTCCGGACACGGCGGACAGGTCCCGCACACCGACGGCCGCGACGAGGAGCCGGACGCGTTCGACGAGACCCTGGTGTTCTACGACCGCGAATTCCTCGACGACGAGTTGCACCGGGAATTCGGGCGCTTCGCCCAGGGAGTCCGCATCCTGGCCCTCCTGGACTGCTGCCACAGCGGCACCGCCATCGAGCTGCCCGGCGGGGACGAGCAGAACGCACGCCTCATGCCGGTCCCCAAACAGCAGGAGATCTACCAGCGCGACAAGGAGTTCTTCCAGGAAATCCAGCGCGATCTCGCCGCGGGCAAGGGGCGCGAGCGCTCCGCCGACGCACTTCTCATCTCCGCCTGCCAGGACGATCAGCTGGCCTCCGACGGCGACGTCAACGGCGAATTCACCGGAACTCTGCTGAAGGTCTGGGACAACGGGGCATTCCGCGGTGGCTACCGCAGCTTCCACCTCAACATCCGACACAATATGCCGCCCACCCAGGTGCCCAACCTCTATGTGACCGGTCAGCCCGCCGAGGGGTTCCTGGAGCAGCAGCCCTTCACGGTGTGAGCGCGTACCGCCTGCACCCGTGCGAGGCCACACGCGGACGGGACGCGGCCCTCAGGCCGCGTCCCGTTCTCACCTGTCGCTCACTCACTCCGCGGGGTAGATGTCCCCGCCCCGCATCATGCTTTCCTGTTCACTCTGGGACTGCAGCCTGCGGGCCTTCTCCTGAAGCCGCTTCCGCTCGTCCGGGTCGCTGGTGCGCTCCGCGGCGGCCTTCAATTCCTGGGCCTTGTCGCGCATCTGCTGGATTCGTGCGCGTGATTCTCCTGAGGCATTCATGTTCTGTCCTCGCACGGTGTAGGGGAGTCGCCTATACCAGCGAATCAGGCTCGGCGGCCGTCGGCACCTCGAAGGGCCACTCTCCCGGCCGCGGAAATCCGCCGGCCGCAACGAAGCCGGATCGTAGGAACCCTCCGACCGCGGCGCGCCCGGGCGTATCGGCGTGTCTCCACCGGATGGCCTTCCTGAATGGCGGGGGCGGCCCAGAGGGACGTTGGCTGAAGCACAGCAGCACAACGTCCGCTGAGTGTCAGCGCTTCTGGTGTTTGACGCTCTCCTCGTTCAGTGGAGACCCTCCATGACATCCGAACCAGCACTTTGTGGGGGCGACGCCGAACTGTCATCGACAGAACACGGCGAGCACATTCCGCCCGACACCCCTGAAAAGAACTCGGCCCGCACCATTCTGTTCGAGGCAGTCACCCATCGGCCCCTGGAGGAAGTCGCCGCGCTTGTGGAACTGCTCAAGCGCAGCGACGACGTTCCCAACCCGGGTGACGAGGCCCTGCGGGTGGCGGTCGTGTCCCGTCCGGTGAGCGAGGTCGCTGCGCTCTTCGACCTGCTCCGGGCCGCCCCGAACACCGTGGAGTCGAGCCATGACGCGCTGCGCGCCGCGGCGGTGGGCAGGTCGGTGGAGGAGGTCGCGCAGCTGATCGAGCTGTTCGACCGCACGAAGCAAGGCGGCGCCGACCTCTTCGGCGGCGCCGGCCCCTACGGCGCCGACTCCCCGCACCTGTCCGACCACTTCCCTCCCGGTCCCGGTGGCCCCATGGAGCCGGAGCCCACCGCGGCCATGCACGTCCTCGACCCCGACGTACGGCCCCTGGGCAACGCCGGGCAGCCGCACGCCGCACGCCGCGAGGCCGCGCCGCAGCACCCCAACCGCCCGCCCTGGGCCCAGCAGCCGGCCGGCCACCCGCCGCAGGGCGGTCCGGGGTGGCAGGCCGCGCACCAGGAGCCCCGGCCGCCCGGCTACGCGCTCCCCGGAGTGCTGCGCTCGGTACTGCGCTGGCCCGCGGCCGCGGCGCTGGCGCTGTGCGGTCTGGGCCATCTGCCGGTGAACTCCTCGCACATGCAGGGCGCGCAGGCCGCCGCCGGGCTCTCGATGGCCATCACCGTCATCTACCTGCTGCTGGCGGGCTGGCTGGCGATGCGCGACACCGCCATGGTCTGGACCGTGAGCGCGGCCGCGGCCATGGTCATCGTCGCCCTGCACGCACTGTCCCGGGCCGGTGTCCTGACACCACTGGGCAGCGGACTGGGCGACACCGCGATGTGGCCCGAAGTGGTCGCGGTGGGACTGGCCATCGTCAGTGCGGGACTCGCGGGGGCGGCGCTGCTGATCCGCCCGCGGCGGGTAGAACCGGTCACGGCCGGAGTATGAGCGGCCGCCGTACAGATGGCGCCCTGGGGGGGGGGGGGGGGGGGGGGGGGGGGGGGGGGGGGGGGGAGGCGGTATCCCTGCCCCCGAAGGAAGAGCAAGAGGAGT
>NZ_JBWKCJ010000017.1:167293-173883 GCF_056436545.1 Streptomyces sp. NPDC043738
GTCCTCCACCCCTCCCACCCCCCCCCCCCCCCCCCCCCCCCCACACCCCCCCCCCCCCCCCCCCCCCCCCCCCCCCCCCCCCCCCCCCCCCCCCCTTCGCCGCCCCGGTGGACGGGCGCGGCGCCTCAGGCGTGCGGAGCGCCGTAGTACCCGGCGAGCAGCCGGTGGTACTCGTCGTCGCCGATGTGCTTCTCCCGGTCGAACTCCGGCGCGTCCTCGATGTCCTTCTGCGTACGGGCGAGATAGACCGTGCCCCGGTCGTGGTCGATCGAGGAGACCACGCCGGCCGGCAGCAGGACGTGCCGGCCGAAGATCCACACATGGGTGTCGACGACCAGGCAGGCGGCGCCGGCGTCGTCGACGTACGCCTCCACCGTCCCGACGGTGCCGTCGATCGCCTCGACCGAGTAGCCGGTGAGATCGGTCCCGGCCCGGCGTTCCACCGAGTCCTGGTAACGCCAGATGCTGTCCGTCACAGCGACACCTCTCCTCTCACTTCTTCGGTGTGGTGCGGGCGTAGCGGCGCAGGGCCCAGGCGGGCAGTGCGAACCAGCACACCATGAACCAGGCGACGAGTCCCGCGACGATCCACGGGACCGCGGTGTCGTTCATCGCGACGCGCAGGATCAGCAGCAGCGCCGAGGTGACCGTCGCCAGCAGCAGCACGATCCCGACCATGGACAGTCGCGACGCCCAGACCACCGTCTCGGGCTTGATCCGGTGCCCGGTGACGAACCGGTGGAAGGTCACCGTGCCGATCAGGGCGCCGGTGGTGGCCGCGCCCAGGAGCACGGTCAGCACATAGATGTTCTTGTCGGTCTGCCCGAGCGTGGTGAAGCGCGGCGTGAAGACGACGGTGAGCAGGAAGCCGAAGAGGATCTGCACGCCGATCTGGATGACCCGCACCTCCTGCAGCAGTTCGATCCACCGCCGGTCGGCACGCTCCTCCGGCGTCTCATGACGGCCGTCGGCCGTCTGGCGCGGCCCCAGCGATTCCGGCTTCACCCCGGCCTCACCCGTCTTCGCATTCGTCCGGTCGTGCGGCTACGCCCGCTCGCTCTTCTCGGTGGTGCGGAACGCCAGCTCGTTGTCCCGCACCTCCACCAGCACCTCGTCCCCGGCCGACAGCGCACCGTCCAGCAGCAGCCGCGAGAGCGCGTTGTCGACCTCGCGCTGGATGATGCGGCGCAGCGGCCGCGCCCCGTACTCGGGCTGGTGACCGCGGTGGGTGAGCCAGTCCACGGCCTCGGGGGTGAACTCCACGGAGATGTCCTTGGCCTCCAGCCGGCGCCTGGTGCCCTCCAGCAGCAGACCGGTGATCTGCTGCAACTGGGCGTCGCTGAGCCGGTGGAAGACGATGATCTCGTCGAGCCGGTTGAGGAACTCCGGGCGGAAGTGCTCGCGCAGGCTGGCCAGCGCCCGCTGCCGGGCCCCGTCGCCGCCCGGCGTCCCCGCGATGTCCGCGCCGAAGCCGAGCACCCCGCGACCGCCGCTGAGCGCGTCCGAGCCGAGGTTGCTGGTCATCACGATGACGGTGTTCTTGAAGTCGACCGTACGGCCCTGGGAGTCGGTCAGATGCCCGTCGTCGAGCACCTGCAGCAGCATGTTGAAGACGTCCGGGTGGGCCTTCTCCACCTCGTCGAGCAGCAGCAGCGAGTACGGGTGGTGACGCACCGCCTCGGTCAGCTGGCCGGCGTCCTCGTGGCCGACGTATCCCGGAGGGGCGCCCACCAGCCGGCTGACGGTGTGCCGCTCCTGGAACTCGCTCATGTCCAGCCGCACCATGCGCTCCTCGCTGCCGAACAGGGCCTCGGCGAGCGCCCGGGCCAGTTCGGTCTTGCCCACGCCGGTGGGGCCGAGGAAGAGGAAGCTGCCGATCGGGCGGTTGGGGTCGGCGAGCCCGGCCCGCGACCGCAGGATCGCCTCGGAGACCGCCGTGACGGCGTCGTCCTGCCCGATGACGCGGGTGTGCAGCCGGTCCTCCAGGCCGAGCAGCAGCTCCTTCTCCTCCTGCGTCAGACTGCTCACCGGCACACCGGTCTGCCGCGACACGATCTCGGCGATGTCCTCCGCGGTGACCATCACGATCCGGCCGTCACCGCTCGGCGCCGCGCCCTGGGCCGCCTCGATCCGCGTGGTGAGTGCGTTGATCCGGTCCCGCAGCTCGGTGGCCCGCTCGTACTGCTCCGCGGCGACCGCCTGGTCCTTGTCCACGGCCAGCTGCTCCACCTCGCGCTCCAGGGCCCGTACGTCGGTGGTCTTGGCGCCCGAACGCAGCCGGACCCGGGCACCCGCCTGGTCGATCAGGTCGATGGCCTTGTCCGGCAGGAAGCGGTGCGGGATGTAGCGGTCGGAGAGCTCGACGGCCGCGAGCAGCGCCTCGTTGGTGTAGCGCACCTGGTGGTGCGCCTCGTAGCGGTCCTGCAGTCCGCGCAGGATCTGCACCGTGTCGGCGACGGACGGCTCGGGCACCAGGATCGGCTGGAAGCGGCGGGCGAGGGCGGGGTCCTTCTCGATGTGCCGCCGGTACTCCTCCAGCGTGGTGGCGCCGATGACATGCATCTCGCCGCGGGCCAGGGCGGGCTTGAGCATGTTGCTCGCCTCCAGCGAACCGCCGTCGCCGCTGCCGCCGCCGGCCCCGACGACCGTGTGCAGCTCGTCGATGAAGATGATCAGTGATTCGGGGTGGATGCGGACCTCCTCCATGATCCCGTTCATCCGCTCCTCGAAGTCACCGCGGTACCGCGTGCCGGCGAGGACGGCGGTCAGGTCCAGGGCGACCACGCGCCGGCCCGCCAGGGTGTCCGGCACGTCCCCGTCGGCGAGCCGCTGCGCCAGGCCCTCAACGATCGCGGTCTTGCCGACACCGGCGTCGCCGACCAGCACCGGGTTGTTCTTCCCCCGGCGGGAGAGCACCTCGATGGTCTGCTCGATCTGCTCCTCGCGGCCGATGACCGGGTCGATCCGGCCGGCCCGGGCGAGATCGGTCAGATCGCGGCTGTACTTGTCGAGGGTGGGGGTGTCGTGCTTGGGCGCGGCGCCGTGCTCCGCTCCACCGTGCTGGGGCCCGTGACCGCTCTGTGCGGCGGCCTGCGGGTCGAAGTGGGCGAGGTTCAGGATGCGTCCGGCCGCCGAGTCGGGGTTGGCCGCCAGCGCGTCGAGCACATGCTCCGGCCCGATGTACGACGCCCCGTTGTCCCGCGCCAGCTCGTGCGCGCCCAGCAGTGCCCGTTTGACCGCGGGGGTGACCGCGACGCTGGCCTGCTTGGGGCCCTCGCCGGCGCTGCGGTCGATCTCCGCCGCGAGCGCGTCGGGGTCCGCGCCGGCCTGCCGCAGCAGTGTGCGGGTCGGCTCGGCGGACAGCGCCGCCCGCAGCAGGTGCTCGGTACCGAGCTCGGGGCTGCCGTGCTCGGCGGCGTAGTTGGCCGCGGAGGTCACCAGGTCCCGGGCGGGCCCGCTCATCAGGCGTGCGATGTCGGCCTGGCGGGGTACGGGCTGCCCCGGCTCGCCGCTCCCGGACGTCGCGCCACCGCCGAGGAAGCGCGCGAGGAATTCACTGAACGGGTCCGGGCCGTAACCCTCCGGACCCATGAATCCATTGCTCATGTGTGTCCGTTCCGCTGTCACGGCGGTACCGCGACATGCTGCCTTGCCGGGTTCCTTGGGTTGCCTTCGGGCTCCTGCCTGGCGGGTGCCCGGGGGACGAGGCGTCACACGTCACTGCTCTGCTTCAGGATCGGCTCCCACCGCCCCATCCGCACCCGGGCGGGCCGGGAGCCACCGGACGGCGTCATCTCACATCTCCTGGTGGATGCGGGTCAGATCGGCGGTGAGCGCGTCCAGCCAGATGACCGAGTCGAGCAGGAGCGCGGCGGAGAGCGCGCGGGCCTCCCGGTCGGGGCTGTCGCGCGGGACGGGCGGGGCGACGGCCAGCAGGGCGCGGATGTCGAGCGAGGGGCGCGGCGGGGGCCGCTGGTCCAGGGTGCCGGTGTCGTCGGCGCACAGGCGATGGGCGAGGGCGCGGTAGTCGGCCGCGGTGTCGCCGGCCGCCCGTTGCAGCCAGGCGCCGACCTCGTGGTGGGTGATCCTGCCGGGGCGGCCGGGCAGCAGCCGTTCGCCGCGCCGGGCGTCCGCCCCGGCGACCAGCACCGCGGGCCAGTCCGGCTGCCGGGCGGTCTCCTCCCGCGGCTCGCTCTGGTACTGGGCCAGGCTCTCCTGCGCCAGCGCCAGCGCACGGTTGATCGCCACGATCCCGCCGATGTCGGCCGCACCGGCCGCGGACGTGGTGCCCTGGGCGCCGGCCGCCCTGGTGGGCGCCACGACGTGGGCGACGGTCCGCCCCACGGCGTCGGCGACGGCCGAGCACACGCCGGCCATACTGCGGCTGACCTCCCGCCCCGCGCCCCGCGGCCAGGCCACCAGCCCGCAGGCCAGCCCGATGAGGCTGCCGGCCAGCACGTCCATCAGCCGCACCGGGGCGAGCTGCCAGGTGACGGGGGAGACCTGGGCGAACAGCGTGGCGACGACCAGGGTGAAGCCGCCCTGGGCCCAGGCCAGCCCGCGCAGCGGCCCGGCGATGAAGGCCGGCAGCATCACCAGCGGCAGCAGCACCGCGTACACCGCCGCCCGGTCGTGGACCGCGGCGAGCAGCCCGCCGGCCAGCAGCGCGCCGACCAGCGTGCCGATCAGCGCCTGCCGGACCGCGGAGCGGGTCTCCAGGCTCGTCGTACGGGTCAGCGTCAGCGTCGCGAGCAGGACCCAGAAGCCGTGCTGCAGATCGAGGAGTCCGGCGACGGCACGGGCCGCCGCCAGACCGAGCGCGAACCGGCAGGCGTTCTGGAAGATCACCGAGCGCGGGGTGAGGTGGGTGGTCAGCCGCCGCCACCACAGCTCGGGGGCGTGCGCCCGGGCGTAGCCGAAGGCGTGTCCGGCCGGGTTGCGGTCCACGCCGCGGTCGCCGAGCAGCAGCCGGGTGGCCAGCACCAGGACGACCGCGGCGTCGGCGGCCTGGACGACCTGGGACCTGCGGCGCAGGAAGACCAGCCGGTCGTCGCCGCTCAACAGCTCCAGGGAGTCCAGCGCCCGGTGGGCGCGGGCCGGCGCCAGCTCGCGCTGCAGCGCCTCGGGCGACGGCCCCTCGCCGGGCCGCAGCCGCCCGCCCCGCCGCAGCGCCACGGCCGCCGCACGGGCCGCGTCGCTGATGCCCTGGAGCAGCGCGACCGTCTCCGGGCGGTAGGCGTGCCGCCCCCCGGCCACGGCGTGCAGGGCCGCCAGCCGGGCCAGCAGGGTGCGGACCGCCTCGGCGGCGTGTGCCATCGCCTTGTGGGCGAGAGTGGGGGAGGAGGGCAGGTCGGCCGGCGGTACGCGGGCGGGCCGCAGGGCGTCGGCGGCCGTGCGCGCCCGGACCAGGGCCTGCTCGGGGACCGGCCCGCCGTGGTGGTCCGCCAGGCCCGCGGCGGCGTCGGCGGCCTCGGCCAGCAGCCGCCGGAAGGACGGGGTGTCCGGTTCGGGCAGCACGAGGCGCTCGGCCAGCGCGAGCAGCACGGCGCCCAGCACGAAGCCGGACAACCGCTGGCTCAGGGTGTCCGGCGCGTACGGCGGGAAGCACGGGAGGATGTACAGCAGCTGCATCCCGGGAGCCGCGCCGGCGACCCGCGGCCCGGTGGTGCCCGCGTAGGCGACCAGGAAGCCGATGACGAGCATGCCCAGGACGGCCGCCCAGGTCGCGACGGCCAGCAGGGTGCCGAGCGTCAGCAGCGCCAGGCCCGCGGGGATCGCGGTGAGGACGGTCGCGGCGCGCTGCCGCCCGGATCCCGGGATGCGGGCGAGGGCCCCGAGCGCGACCACGGTGAAGGCCGCGTACACGGACATCACGACCAGCTCGAGCCCGTAGCGGCAGACGTAGAAGGCGACGCAGGACGCGGCGGTCACCCGCAGCGCGTTGCCGACCACCGACCGGTGCGCGCGCAGCACCGCCGCGCCGGGCCCGCCGGCCGCACGCCCCGGGCCACGCCGTGCGGGGACTTCCTGCCGCGGCCTCACCTCTCCACTATTGGCCAGCGGCCCGGGGCCCGCAGCGCACGCCGCCGAGCCAGCCGCCGGCCGCGTCGAACGCACGCTCCGCGGCCGGCAGCGCCCCGAGGGCGCCCAGGAACCCGTGGAAGGTCCCGCGGTACTCCTCGACCCGGGCCGGCACGCCCGCCGCCCGCAGCGCCCGGCCGTAGGCCCGCCCCTCGTCCCGCAGCGGATCGCACTCGGGCAGGACCAGCAGCGCGGGTGGCAGCCCGGTCAGGTCCGGTGCCAGGCCGGGGGAGGCATACGGATGGAAGCCGTCGCCGTCCGGGCCCAGATACTGCTGCCAGTACCAGCGCATGTGGGCCGTGGTGTGGAAGAAGCCGGTCGCGTAGTCGGCGGCGGAGGCGCCGGCCAGGCGGTGGTCGAGGGCCGGGTAGAGCAGGAGCTGGGCCGCGAGCGGGGGGGGGGGGGGGGGGGGGGGGGGCGGGGGGAGGGGGGGGGGGGGAGGGAGAGCACCGCGGGGGGGGCCCCGCGCCACAACACACCACGGTGGAACCAACCACGTTCCGCCTTCG